>JAAYCI010000078.1 GCA_012729855.1 Oscillospiraceae bacterium | reverse complement strand
TTGTCCATTACTATAACTATCGCAGACCCGCACATGCGCTCCATTACAAAAGCCCTATCCAGTACAAAACTGAACAGGGCTTCTGACTCACTCTCTTTTTGCTGTCTACTTTCTCTTGACTACTTCAATGCCAGCCGTCCTTTTTTTATTATACTGCACACAGTCAGTCGGCTTGCCGGTGTGGCCGGTTGGTGCCGGCGCAGCGGCGACTGACGCATCTCATTCACTTGGCAGGCAACGTTAGTGTGCAAAGCTAGACAACCGCGCGCGGCAGTCGCCGCTGGGCCGGTACCGGCCGGGCGCGCCGGCAAGCCGGCGGCACCATCTCACCACAAGCTAAGCACCTCTTTATACATCGCGTGGTATTCCCTGGCCGAGGCCCCCCAGCTGAAGTCGCAGGCCATGCCGCGCTGCACCAGGGTAGTCCAGCCGGTTTTGTTGCCGTAGCCCTCCAGCGCGCGGAAGCAGGCCTGCTGCATGTCGTAGGCGTTGTAGCTGGCAAAAGTAAAGCCGTTGCCTTCGCCGCCGCCGCTGTCGCGCACGGTGTCGCGCAGGCCGCCGGTTTCCCGCACAATGGGCACGCTGCCGTAACGCAGCGCCAGCATCTGCGAAAGCCCGCAGGGCTCGGTGCGGCTGGGCATCAGGAACATGTCGCTGCCGGCGTACACCTTGCGGGCCAGCTCGGGAATAAACCCCAGCCGCACCCCAAAATGCCCCCGCCGTCGGAAAGCCAAGTCACTGAAAAAACCCTCATAATCGGCGTTGCCGGCCCCCAGTATCACCAGCTGCATGCCGCTCGTCACCAGGTTGTCGGCGGCCTGGCGCACCAGGTCCAGGCCCTTGTGGTCCACCAGGCGGGTCACCATGGCCACCACCGGCTCGTCATTGTCGTCCAGGTCAAACGCCTGGCGCAGCTCCCGCTTGCAGGCGGCCTTGCCGGCGGCGGCCGTCTCGGCGGTGTAGCGGCTGGCCAGGTAGGCATCGGTGGCGGGGTCGTAGTAGTCGGTATCTATGCCGTTCAAAATGCCGCACAGCTTATACTGCTTTTTGCGCAAAAAGTCGTCCAGCCCCTCGCCGTACCAGGGGTCCAGTATCTCTTTTGCGTAGGTGGGCGAAACGGTATTCACGCGGTCGGCGCTCTCAATGGCGCCCTTCATGAAGTTGACGATGCCGTCATACTCCACCACGTGGGCGTCCTTGCGACCAATCCCCACGGTCTCCTCCAGAATCTCGCGGCCATACTTGCCCTGGTACTGGATGTTGTGGATGGTGAACACCGCCTTTACCTGGGCAAACGCCTGCAGGTGGCGGTAGTAGAGGTTCAGGTACACCGGCACCAGCGCGGTCTGCCAGTCGTGGCAGTGAATCAGCTCGGGCTCAAAATCCAGGTGGAACAGCGCCTCCAGTATGGCGCGGGAAAAGAAGGCGAAGCGCTCGCCGTCGTCGTAAAAACCATACAGGCCGTGGCGCTTGAAGTAGTATTCGTTGTCCAGGAAGTAGGTGGTCACGCCGTTGTGCACAAGCTCAAACAGGCCGCAGTACTGGCTGCGCCAGCCCACCGGCACGGTGAAGTTGGTCAGGTATTGCATTTTGGCGCGCCACTCGGGGGCAATGTCGCCATACAGGGGTAAGATAACACGCACATGCACCCGCTGTTTTTTCAGCGCGGCCGGCAGGCTGCCGGCCACATCGCCCAGCCCCCCCGACGCAAAAAACGGGGTCGCCTCACTGGCGGCAAACAGTACCTTCATTGTATCTTCCCCCCTGTAACAGCGTGTTGGCGAATGCACCATGCCAAAGAATCTCAAACGACCACGCAGTTTTTTGCAATAAACACCGGAAAATGTGGTGCGCCGCGCAGCTGCTGGCTTTCGCCGATGATCACGTTCTTGTCGGTGATCACATTCTCCATCACCGCGCCGGGCTGTATCCAGCTGCTTTGCATCACCACGCAGTTTTTAAGCTTGGCGCCCTTGCCAATGCGCACACCCCGGAAGATGACGCAGTTCTCGATCTCCCCCTCGATGATGCAACCGTCGGCCACCAGACTGCAGTGCACGCGGGAATCGATGGCATACCGCACCGGGGCCTCGTCGCGCACCTTGGTGTAAATGGCCCGCTCCTGCGGGAACAGGGCGGCCAGGCTCTCGGGGTCAATCAGGCGCAGGCTCTCGGCAAAATAGCTTTGCATGTTGTATATGTGGGCGCAGTAGCCGGTAAACTCATAGCCGTGCACCTTCACCTTGCCCAGGTTGGGGGCCAGGTAGTCGGCCTCAAAGCGTTTGTCGCCCCGCACCATGCACTCCTTCACCAGCTCTATCAGGAACGTACGCCCCAGCACAAACAGGTTCATCGACAGGTTGCGCACGCCGCCCACAAAGTCGTTGATGCGTATCTCGGTGGCGCGGCCGGCGCCGTCAAACACAAAGGTGACATTATCCCGCTGCAGGCCCTTGGGCACCTCGGCGCGGTGGTAGAGCACCGTCACGTCGGCGCCACTTTGGCGGTGGGCGTCCAGCAGGTCTTTAAAGTTCAGGTTGAAGGCGTGGTTGCTGTCACTCATCACCACCAGCTCCTCCCGCCGGGAGGACAGGTAGTCTATCACCGAGGCCAGCGCCTCGATGCGGCTGCTGTACAGCTCGTTGCCGTCCCGCGCGTAGGGCGGGAAGATCACCAGGCCCCCCCGCTTGCGGGAAAGGTCCCACTCGCGGCCGTTGCCCAGGTGGTCCATCAGGCTTTGGTAGTTCTTCTGGGTCAGCAGGCCCACATTCTCTATCCCCGCGTTGGCCATGCCGGACAACACAAAGTCAATCATGCGGTAGCGGCCGCCAAACGGGATGGAGGCCATGGTGCGGTGGGCCACCAGCTCGGGCACGCCCGCCTCGTGCGTGTTGGGGAAGATAAGGCCCATTGCGCTGGCGCTGATCATCCTTCATCCGCCCCTTTCACGTCTGCTTCCACCATGGCCTTGGGCGGCACCTTGGCGCCGGCGCCTATGGTCACGCCCTCGGCCACCACGGTAACGCCCCACTTGGAAACGTCGTCCATATATTCGGGCCGGGTGCCCACCACGGCCCCCTTCTTCACCACCGCGTCCTCGGCAATGATGGCGTAGCTCACCTGCGCGCCATCTTCCACCACGGCGCCCGGCATCAAAATGGAGTCCCGCACCACGGCGTTCAGCCCCACGGTGCTGCCGGCAAACAGCACGGCGCTCTCCAGCTCGCCCTCCACCACACAGCCCTCGGTTACCACGCTGTTCTCCACCTTGGCGTGGGCCCCCACAAAATGGGGTGGCCGGCCCGAGGTGCGCGAGTAGATCTTCCAGCTGGGGTCCCACACGTCCAGCGGCTCGCGGGGGTTAAGCAGGTCCATGTTGGCCTCCCACAGGCTGTCTATGGTGCCCACGTCCTTCCAGTAGCCCTCAAACGGGTAGGCGTAGGCCTTCTGCTTTTGGGCCAGCATGCGGGGAATGACATCCTTGCCAAAATCGTTGCTGGAGGCCTTGTCGGCCTCGTCCTTTTCCAGGTAGCTGCGCAGCTTGGCCCAGCTGAAGATATACACCCCCATCGACGCCAGACGGGAGTCGGCCTTTTTGGGCTTCTCCTCAAACTTGGTGATGCGGCTGTTCTTATCGGTGCTCATAATGCCAAAACGGTGGGTGTCGGCGGCGGGCACCTCGATGACGGCGATGGTGCAGTCGGCTTTTTTCTGCTTGTGGAAGGCCAGCATTTTGGCGTAATCCATCTTGTAGATATGGTCGCCCGAGAGGATGAGCACATATTCGGGGTCGTACCGCTCGATGAAGTTCATGTTCTGGTAGATGGCGTTGGCGGTGCCCTTGTACCAGTCGCTGTGGGTGGCTTTTTGGTAGGGGGGCAGCACGTGCACGCCGCCGTACAGGCGGTCCAGGTCCCAGGGCTGGCCGTTGCCAATGTAGTCGTTCAGCACCAGCGGCTGGTACTGGGTGAGGATGCCCACGGTGTCTATGCCGGAGTTGACGCAGTTGGAGAGGGGAAAGTCGATGATGCGGTACTTGCCGCCAAAGGGCACGGCGGGCTTTGCCAGGTTGCGGGTAAGCGCATATAGCCGTGAGCCCTGGCCGCCGGCCAGCAGCATGGCCACACATTCCTTCATATAAATCGCCTCTTTCCTCCGTGCCGTTTTGTGGGCGCCTGTGCGCCCTTTGTGCCGGTTGCATCACTTTTGGGGGCTGCGCGGCTTTGCGGCGGGCAGCCCCGCTTTGGGGGTACGCGCTTTGGGCGTAGCTGTTTTGGTTTTGGCTGTGCCGCCCGCCGCCGCGCGCTTTTTTGGCACCCGCAGGAACACCGCAGACAGCGGCGGCAGCGTAACGCTGATATACTGCTCGAAACCATGCATTTCGCCCGCACGGCTTTGCACCACGCCGTTCTGGTGCCCGCCGCCGCCAAAGGCCGCCTCGTCGCTGGACAATACCTCCCTGTAGCGGCCGGCCACCGGTACGCCAAAGCGGTAGCCCTCCCGTTTTACCGGCGCAAAGTTGCAGCACACCACCAGGCCATTGCCGTCGGCGTCGCGGCGCAAAAACACCACAATGTTCTGGGCGGCATCGTCGGGCACCACCCACTGGAAGCCCTCCCAGGTATAGTCGCGCTGCCACAGGATGGGGTTGTCCTTATAAAAATGGTTCAGCGTTTTGGCCCAGGCTTGCAGCTGGCGGTGGCTGTCGTAGTCCAGCAGCATCCAGTCCAGCTGGCGGGCCTCGCTCCACTCCCGGAACTGGCCAAACTCCTGGCCCATAAACAGCAGCTTCTTGCCGGGGTGGGCCATCATATAGCCCAAGAATACCCGCATTTCGGCGAATTTCTCGTCGTAATTCCCCGGCATTTTGCCAATCAGGCTGCCCTTTAAATGCACCACCTCGTCGTGGCTGATGGGCAAAATAAAGTTCTCGCTGAACGCGTAAAAGAAGCTGAAGGTGACCTTGCGGTGGCTGCCCGCGCGGAAGAGCGGGTCGACACGCATATAGTCCAGCATATCGTTCATCCAGCCCATGTTCCATTTAAAGTTGAAGCCCAGCCCGCCCGAATACACCGGCGCGCTCACCAGCGGCCAGTCGGTGCTCTCTTCGGCAATCATCATGATGCCGGGGTTGCGCTTGAAGGCCGCGGTGTTCAGCTTGCGCAACAGGTCTATGGCCTCCAGGTTCTCCACCCCGCCGCGGGTGTTGGGCTCCCATTCGCCGTCGTTGCGTTTGTAGTTCAGGTACAGCATGCTGGCCACGGCGTCAAAGCGCAGGCCGTCCACATGGTAAACGTTCAGCCAGAACAGGGCCGAAGAGATGAGGAAGCACTGCACCTCCGGCTTGCCATAATCAAACACCATGGTGCCCCACTCCCGGTGCTGGGCCCGGTGGGGGTTGGGGTCTTCATAGCAGTTGGTGCCGTCGAACTGGTATAGCCCGAATTCATCCTTGGGGAAGTGCGCGGGCACCCAGTCCATAATCACGCCAATGCCGGCCTGGTGGCATTGGTCTACCAGGTACATAAAGTCTTGCGGGGTGCCATAGCGGCTGGTGGGGGCAAAATAGCCGGTTACCTGGTAGCCCCAGCTGCCGTCGAAGGGGTATTCGGTCAGGGGCATCAGCTCAATGTGGGTATAGCCCATCTCCAGCACGTACGGAATAATCGCGTCGGCCAGGTCCCGGTAGCTGTAGGGGTTGCCGTCGTCGTGCACCCGCCAGCTGCCGGCGTGCAGCTCGTATATGTTCAGCGGGCCGAACACCGGGTTGGTCTTATGCTTTTGGCGCTCCCACTTGGCGTCGCCCCAGCGGTAACCGTCCAGCGCGTACAGCTTGCTGCAGTTGGCCGGGCGGGTCTCGGTGTGAAAGGCGTAGGGGTCGGCCTTGAAGATCATCTCATCGGCCGGGGTGGTCACGCAGTATTTGTAGATGTCATAGGCCTCCAGCCCCGGTATAAAGCACTGCCACACACCGGTTTTAGACACATTCTGCATCGGGTGGGCGCCGGGCATCCAGCTGTTGAAGTCGCCCACCACGCTCACCGCGCGGGCGTGGGGCGCCCACACGCGGAACAGCGCCCCCGCCTGGCCGCCCACTTCACACAGGCGGCCGCCCAAAAACTTCCAGCTGTCATAGTTGGTACCACGCTTGAAACTGTATATCTCCGGGTCGGCTTTCAGGTTGGCCAGCTTGTGCATAGGTCCCTCCGGCGGCAAAAACGGCCACCCATTGTTTCATCGGCGCCGCGCCGGCCCATTGTCACTTTTTGCCGGCTAAGCCACCCTGTTTATTACCTCATATTTTACTCAATTTATCGCAGAAAAGCAAGCGCCGGCCCGGGCGGCCCGGCCGGGTGTAAATAGCACAAATTTCGACATGGGGAAATAGAACAGCCACCCCGCCAGGCAGGCAGGGCGACCACTTTACAGCCATAGCAAATGCGCTTATTTTTTGCGCGCTTCCGCCACAATAGAAGCCACCAGTACGGCCAGCGCCAGCAGCACCGCCAGCACGATGACCAGTGTGAGCAGCCAGGCCAACGCCAGCCATGTTGCCACCGCCGCCAGCAGGAACAGGACGGCCAGCCCCAAAAAGGTGCCGCCCACAAAACGGGCCTGCTGCCTGGAGCGCATGTGCCTGCGCTCGGCTTTGGTGGAGGCGATATACTCGGTGGTGATGGGCGGTATCTTCCCCTTGAGGGTAAGCAGGGCGCACACCAAAAACCCTATACCCAACAGTAAACACACAATGGCGGCTGCCAGCATCAGCTGCCTCCTTTCGGCGCGGGCGATATGGCTTTAAGTAAGAACCTGTATTCATAGCGGAGCATGGTGTAGCCGCGAGCAGTTTTTTGTGCCGTTCAAGGCGCGATTTCGCAGGAATAATTGGTTTATTTCAAGGAAGCGCAACGTGGAACGGCACAAAAAAATGCCGCGGATACGCCATGTGAAGCTATGAATACAGGTTCTAAGCCTCACTCCCCAATAATCTTGATAAGCGCCCGCTTTTTGCGCTTGCCATCCAGCTCGTAGTAGAATATCTGCTCCCAGGGGCCAAAGTCCAACTGGCCGGCCGTAACAGCCACCACCACCTCGCGCCCCATGATGGTGCGCTTGAGGTGGGCGTCGGCGTTGTCTTCGTAGCCATTGTGGCGGTATTGGCCGTAAGGCTTTTCAGGCGCCAGCTTCTCCAGCCACACTTCAAAATCGCTGTGCAGGCCGCCCTCGTCGTCGTTTATAAACACGCTGGCGGTGATATGCATGGCGTTCACCAGCACCAGCCCCTCCGCAATGCCGCTCTCGGCCAGGGCGGCGCGCACCTCATCGGTGATATTCACCAGCCCGCGGCGGGCCGGCAGGTTGAAAAACAGCTCTTTGCGGTAACTTTTCATCGTTCCTTTCCCCTTCGGTTTGTGAAAATTAGATTACAATCGGTAACATTTTTTGGTCATATCCTCCAAGCAGCTACTTTCGGCGCGGCTGATATGGGATTTTTATCCATAAATCACCACCACACGGGCAATCAAAAAGCACTGGCAAGTATCTAAAAAACCACCAAATTCGAATTACAAACGCCTGCCCCAAACGCGCATCCAATGGTACAATCTCACATGCAAATTCACCCGCGCCCAGCCGCCCTCTTCCCAACCGGGCGGGTGTGTAAAGGGCTTTACATTTCAAAAAAAGGGTGCTATAATCCAACCAGTGTTTTGAATGTACGACCTGATTTCACACATTGTTGTAAATCATGAGTTCGTTTCATGACTTGCGGCACGGTGTGATTTTTTTTGCGCGGCAGGAGAAATACAAATATTTTTAGGGGGTATCTTTGCATGAATAAAGGTACTGTAAAATGGTTCAACGAAAGCAAAGGCTACGGCTTCATTTCCAACGACGAAGGCGGCGAGGATGTCTTTGTGCATTTCTCCAGCATCATGACGGAGGGCTTCAAGACCCTGCAGGAGGGCCAGCACGTTACCTACGACGTGGAGCAGGACCCCAAGAACGCCAGCAAACTGCGCGCAATCAACGTACAGCCTATGTAATTTCAGAATCAATCAAAAACCGGAGGGCCACTGCCCTCCGGTTTTTCCTATGCCTTGGCCGGGCAAAAGTACCATGTAGTGCCAGGTCTGCCCGCGTATTATGTGGTCAGCCGGCCTTTTTTGTCAAACACATAAGTTTTGCCGCCAATGGTGCGTGTACCGGTAAACATCCGCCCGCGCGCGCCGTTGCCGCCATTTTTCTGGAAGTAATATTTATAATCGCCAATGGTCTTCCAGTCGGTTGCCAGCACGCCGCGGCGGCCATCCTGGCCTGTGGTCTCAAAATAGAACTTTTGCCCGCTGATGGACTGGAAGCCGGTGAACATTTCCCCGCGCTTGCCCAGGGCACCATTCTTTCTAAAATAAAACGTTCTTTTGTCTATTTTTTGCCATCCCAGGAAAAGCTGCCCCATGGTGCCTGCACTGCCGTTGAGCCGGAAATAGAAGGTCTTGTTGTTAATGTTCTGCCAGCCGGTCAATGCATACGGGGTGGCAACACCGGTGTAAGCATCCACAACGGTGGTATTAAAGTAATAGTCCGACGAACCAATGCTTTGCCAGCCGGCAAGGGCCTGGCCGCTTTTCACATAACAGTACTTGTCCATAATCTTGTTCCAGCCGTCTGCCAACAGGGTGGAGCCGGCCTCTTTGTAGAAATGCACCACACCGTATTTCACGCCCGATTGCTCATAATACCCAACGGCCACACTGTTATACTCTTTATTGGCCACCTGCTGGTACAGCACGGTCGAATCCATCCACACGTCAAAGAAATGGCTGAGCGACGGATAGGCGGCCGATTTGGCGCCCAGCTCGTAGGCGGCCTTGGGGGCGACTGTTGACCAGTCCTTGCCGTCCGGCCGCACAATGTCAAATTTGACGGCCAAGTCTTGCGCCCGCACCTGTGCTGCATTCGCATGGGTGGCCTGCCATGTGAAGAGTGGCAGCCCACGTTTCTGGCGTTCAATGTTCAGGATGCGGGCCATCTCCTTGGCCATGTCACCATACTGGCTGGCCGCCAGCTCCTTGGGTTGGTCGGCCTGAGGGGTGGCGCTGGGCATACTGGCCCCCGCCTGCGCACCCGTTACCGGCTGTGTGCCATTGCCGCTGCCAATGGCATCGCCCGAGGGCCGGCCCGTTGCCGCGCCCACCGTAAATACCGACGCCGCCAGGCTGAATACCAGCGCCATTGTCAAAACCAAGCCAATCAGTCTCTTCATCACATATCCTCCCTTTAAGGAAATCCGTTTGTCCACTTATACCCTTAAACAGGCACGCCTCTGCGCGCCACGCTACCATGGCATATCCACTCAAAGGCCAAACCCGCCTTCAAGTTTCCTAAGTATAATACTACTCCCGGCGCAAAAAACTTTCAACCTTGCCCGAATAATTCTGCCGAACGCCCACCACGGCAGAATTGAAAGATTATGTTTTTGCGCTGCGCGGTTGTTTCCGACCAGCATTTGGCGCAGCACCCAATGGATGCCCATAAAAAGGCATGCCCCGCCATTTGCAGGGCATGCCTTATTATACCATAACAGTTGGGGGGCCGCCACCAAACCGGCAAACCCGTTGCCCGGGCGCCGGCGCCTTACAGCATCTCCAGTTCGCAGTACTCCAGGTATTCATTGATATCCGCGGTGTTGTACACTTCCTTCTGCTGGCAGATCACGATGGTGATGTCGGTGGGGTCGGTCTGGTCCATCGCGTGGCCGGCCAAGCTGATAAAATCGTTCAGGTAGCCATGGTCCAGCCCAAAGGCCAGCGCCAGTGCCTGGGCCTCGCGCTTGGTCAGCTTCACATCGGGGTCGTTCAGCACCTTTTCCACAAAAGCAACATCCTTGCCGGCGGCTTTGGCCACGGCGGCGGCATCCATGCCCTTCTTTTCCATCTGGGCTTTCAGTTCACCCGCCAGGGTCTTGCCCTCGGGGGGGCGTGCCACGCCCGTCAGGTTGGAGTTATCGGGCTGCAGCTCGGTGGTGCCCAGCGTCATGGTGGGAATACCCATGGCGCCCACCTCGTCCCGCAGCTTGCGGTACACCTTCATGGCCTCGTCCGACATGTTGTGCAGCATCAGGTATTGCATGATCTCAACCAGGTTCAAAATTTTGTCCGCTCGCATAGTTTCCCTCCGGTTTTCTTTCTATTATAATCGGGGTTTATTAAAACACAAGCTTAAATTTGCCGCATCCGCCTCAGCTTTTTGTATGAAAACGTTCACCCAGCTGTGCCTGCAGCGCGGCGCGCAGTTCGGCCGGCGTGCCGTTGGTAAAACAGGCCTTGTCTACGGTATAGGCCCGGGTGGAGGTGGTGAACAGGTAGAAGTCCTGCCTGGTCTCCACCGCCATGGCCAGCGCGCTGTAGGTGGCGCTATCGTTTTCGGGCGGGCCGCCGTCCTCGCTGCGCACGGTGCGGTTCAGCCCGTGCGCGGTAAAAACGGTCACCTCGCGCAGCAGCGCCGCGCCCGGCATTTTACGAAACTGCACCAGCGGCTTACCCCACAGCAGCCAGATATAATAGGCCCCCGCCGCCAGCGCCAGCAACACCGGCACCCATACCGGCAGGCGCGCGCCCAGCATCAGCGCGGCAAACAGTACCACCAGAAACGGCAAGCCCAGCAGCATCACCCGGCCGGCCGCGCCGCCCATATGCAGCAGCTGCCAGCGGTAAAACCGGCTGTGGCTCTGTGCGTTGCAGGGCATCTCCACACGGCACAGCATCGGCGGCCTCCCTTTGCACCTGGCTTGTAGCCGGGGCTATTCGCTCAGCACGTCACTCTCCGAGAAATCCTCCCGGTCGGCGGTCAGGTTGGGGTTGTAGAACGGGTCGCGCCGCAGCTCGTCGCCGTAGCGGTCGTACAGCAGCTCTTTTTCGTGGGCAAAGCGGTCGGCGGCTTCGCCCTCTTCATCGGTGCCGCGGCTTTTGCTCTCGTGGTGGTACAGCTCGGCATAGGGGGTAAACAACACCCACTTGCCCCGCCTGCGCAGCCGCAGGCAAAGGTCCACGTCGTTGTAGGCCACCGCAAAGCCGGTGTCAAAGCCGCCCACCTCGTCAAAGGCTTTTTTCTGCACCATCATGCAGGCGCCGGTAACGGCGCTCAGCTCCTGCACACAAGCCAGGCGGAACATATACCCGCTGCGCCCGCGCATGGCGTATTTATGGCTGTGCCCGGCGTAGCCGCCCAGCCCGGTTATCACCCCCGCATGCTGCACGGTGTCGTCGGGGTAGTAGAGCTTGGCGCCCACCACCGCCACGTCCTGCAGCTGGCACAGCTGCAGCATCTCGCCCAGCCAGCCGGGGGTTATCACCTCGGTGTCGTTGTTTAAAAACAGCAGGTAGTCGCCCCGGGCATGCTTGCGGCCAAAGTTGCATATCCGGGAGAAGTTAAACTGCTTTTCCTCGTCGTATATCAGCACCCGGCACTCGGGGTAGGTGCGGGTAAACTTCTCGTAGTAGCTGAAGGTCTCCACCGTGCGGGAGTTGTTTTCCACCACCAGCACCTCGAACGGGCGGTACTGGGTGTTGGCGTAGATGGAGCGGATGCAGCGGTCCAAATCGATAACATGCTCGTTGTTGGGGATGATGATGGACACCAGCGGCCGCCCCTTGATGCCATAATTCACTTTGTAGGTGCTGGGGAACAAGCCGTCCACCGCGTCACCCAAAACGCCAATGCGCTGCAGGTGCTCGTCAATGGCCTTCTTGGCCGCCTCGGCCACGTAGGGCTTGGCCTCCACGCCGGTGCTGGTGCTCTCCTCGTGCTCGCGCCAGTAGTACAGCACCTTGGGGATATGCTCGGCCCCGCCGGTCTCCTCCAGCACCCGCAGGAAGAGGTCGTGATCCTGGCTGCCGTCAAATTCACTGCGGAAGCCCCCCACCTTGTTGAACACGTCGGTGCGGATGGCCGCCAGGTGGGCGATATAGTTGCAGTTCAGCAGGTACTGGGGCGAATAATCAGGCTTGAAATGCGCCACCGTGGGGTGCGCCATGCTGTTTTTGAACAATGCTTCGTCGCTGTAGATGAAGGGCGCCTCGGTGCGGGCCACCCGCTTGGCCACCTCGAACAGGGCGTTGGGGCTCAGCAGGTCGTCGTGGTCCAAAAACACCAGGTAATGCCCGCTGGCCATGCGGGCCGCGCGGTTGCAGTTGGCCGAAATACCCGCGTTTTCAGCGTCCACGCACTGGATGCGTTCGTCGTCGTAGCGGCTTAAAAGCTCGCGCACCACCTGGGGGTCGTCGCTGGCGTTCAGAATGCACAGCTCCCAGTTGCTGTAGCTTTGCTTGGCCACAGAGGCCAGCAGCTCGTCAAAAAACTGGCGGGTGGTGTTGTACACCGGCACACACACACTGATGCGCGGCCAGCCCAAAATATCGGCCTCCCGATGCTGGGCAAGCTCCAGCGGCTTTGGCAGGTAGCGGCCCTTTTTGCCGCCGGTGCGGCGCTTCATATACTTCAGCGTGCGCTTCACCGCCGCAAAAAAGCCCTGCTTCTGCGATATTTCGCGGAAGTAGGCCCGCAGCTCCTGCTTGCGTTTCTTTTTCAGCTGCTTTTGTATTTTTTTGTTTTGATCCATCGGCGTTCACCCTCTCTCGCAGGGGTTCTATGTTTCAGGCGTCGGCGCATCCGTCTCGCCCAGCGTCTGTTTTCAAATCTCCAAACCGCCCAAATCCAGCGTTTTCGGCGCCCCTGCCACGTGGCTTTCCCTTGCAAACCATCAAGGTTTGCGGCGGAAAAGCGCCTTGCAGGGCCACCAACTCCGCTCGGCTTTGGTCATTTCTCCCCTTTGAAAACAGCCTCTAGCGCAGTGCAAAGTTCTCGGTTTCCAGCGTGAAATGGGGGTTGTAGAAGGGGTCGCCCGCGGCAAAGATGCCCGGGTGCCGCTTGCGCAGGGCCTCGGCCTCGCGGTCGTGCCGCTGCCTGGCTGGGCCCTCGGTGTCCAGCCCGCGGCTTTTGCTCTCATAATGCCAGGCGGTGGCAAACGGGGTGAACACATTATTCAGGCCCTGCTCGCGCAGCCGCAGGCAGAAGTCCACATCGTTGTAGGCCACCGCGAATCGCTCGGCGTCCAGCCCGCCCAGCGCCTCGTACAACGGACGCTTCACCATCAGCGCCGCGGCGGTAACGGCGCTCACGTTCTGGGTGGTACACAGGCGGAACATATCGCCGCCATTGTCGGCTTCGTGGCCCTTGTGGCTGGCCCCGGCCGTGCCGCCAATGCCCACCATAAGCCCGGCGTGCTGCACGGTGGCGTCGGGGTAAAGCAGCTTGGCCCCCACGGCGCCCACGTCCCGCCGCTGGCTGTAGCCAAGCATTTCCTCCACAAACCCGTCGCTGATGACCTCCACGTCGTTGTTCAGCAAAAGCAGGTGGTCGCCCATGGCCATCTCGGCGCCAAAGTTGTTGATGGCCGCGTAATTGAAGCTGCCGCTGTATTCCAGCACCCGCAGCTGGGGGTAGGTTTTTTTGGCCTCCTCATAGTAGGCCGCGGTGGCCATGTCGGAGGAGTTATTGTCCAGCACCAGCACTTCCATCAGCGGCCAGCCGCCTTTTGCATACAGGGCGGCCAGGCACTTGGCCAAATCGGCGCTGTGGTCGCTGCTGGGTATCAGCACACTCACCAGCGGCTGGCCCTTCACGCGGTAATACACCCGGTAGGCGCCGGGGTGGCCAGGCTGGGCGGAAACGGCGCCCTCCAGCCCCACACGCGCCAGGTGGCTTTCTATGGCCGCTTTGCCGGCCGCCACGGCCTGGGGCTTTTGCTCTATGGTGCCGGCCGTGCTGCCCCCATGCCGGCGCCAGAAATACAGCACCTTGGGGATGTGGTGGATCTTTTTAGTCTGCTCGGTCAGGCGCAATATCAGGTCATAGTCCTGCGCGCCGTCATATTCGGGCCGCTCGCCGCCGGCTTTTTGCAGCAGCGCCCGGCTAAAGGCACATAAATGGGTGATGGTATTGCAGCCGCGCAGGGTGTCGGGGCCGTAGCCGCCTTTAAAGTGGTATTCACCCAGGTGCTTCAGCGTTTCGTCCAGCACAATCTCATCGGAAAAAACCAGCTGGGCGCCGGTGGCACGGGCGGCGGCGGCCACCTCATACAGCGCATTGGGCTGCAGTATGTCGTCGTGGTCCAAAAGGGCCAGCCAGCTGCCGGTGGCCGCGGCCAGCCCGGCGTTGGTGTTGCCGGCAATGCCTTTGTTGCCCGCCAGCCGCACATGGCGGACGCGCCAGTCCCGCCGGGCGAAGGGATAGATGACCTTGGCCACCCCGGCGGCGTGGGCGGCGTCGCTGCCGTCCGCCAGCACCAGCTCCAGGCGTTTGTAGCTTTGGGCCCGCACACTCTTTATCATCTGGCGCAAATAGGCGGGGTTTGTGTTGTACAGCGGCACCACCACCGAAATGAGCGGCATATCCTGCCCTTGCTGCCGGCGCTGGGCGCGCAGCTCTTTGCGCAGCGGGATGTCTGCCCGGTAGCGCCACACCTCGCGGTGGGTGGCCAGCCGGAAACGGAAAGCAATCTCACGGCCCAGCGCCTGCCAGCCCCGGCGCTTAAGCGTTTGCCAGCCCCGGCAGAAAAGCGCGCCCAGCCTGCCGGCCGACGCGTTGCGCCGCAGGGCTTTTCCCAGCGAGTCCACGCCGGTGGCGGCGTCCTCACGCGGGCTCTGGCCGCTCATTGGGGCGGCCCGTCCCGCTGGGCTTTTTCCTTGTACTCGCTGCAAACGTCCAGGCAGGCGCCCTGTGCAACCACACGGCCGTGGCTCAGCCACACGGCGCGGTTGCACAGCCGCTCTATCTGCTCAATGTTGTGGCTCACCAGCAGCACGGTGGTGCCGCCGTCCATCAGCTCCCGCATGCGGTTTTCGCTCTTTTCCTTGAATAAAAAGTCGCCCACCGAGAGGATCTCATCGCAGATAAGCACATCCGGCTTCATGATGGTGGCGATGGAAAAAGCCAGGCGCGCCACCATGCCGGAGGAATAGTTCTTCACCGCGATGTTCAAAAAGTCCTTCAGCTCGGAAAACTCCACAATGTCTTCGTATTGTTCGTCGATATAGCGGGGGTCCATGCCCAGCACGGTGCCGTTCAGGTAGATATTCTCCTTGCCGGTCAGGTCCATGTCGAAACCGGCGCCCAGCTCGATGAGTGGGGCCACCGAGCCATGCACCTTGCAGCTGCCGGCACTGGGCTTCATCACCCCGGCCACAATTTTAAGCAGGGTAGACTTGCCCGAACCGTTCAGCCCCACAATGCCGTATACATCGCCCTTGTTCACCTGCAAGCTCACATTCCGCAGCGCGAAAAACTCCTCGAACTTCATCGTGCCTTTCACGCGGCGGATGAACCATTCCTTCACGCTGTCCACTTTTTCTTTGGCCATGTTGAAGCGCATCGACACATTGTCGATGTTGATCATGACCTCTTCGCTGATGATAGGGTCTGCCATAACGCTCCTCAGATATGCAAAATAAACTTGTCCTGTGTTTTGCGGAACACCACCAGCCCAATGATAAGGGTGCCCAGCGCCCAGGCCAGGGGGATAAGCCACATGAGCGGCTCTGGCGGCTGGCCATACACCACCAGGTAACGGAACAATGCCACGAACCAGTACATGGGGTTAACGCGCATAACCGCAAGCACCAGGGTACTGTCGCCCAAAATGCCCTCGGTGTAGAAGATGGGCGTCATGTAGGTAAGCACCAGGGTTACAATGCCGTACAGGTGCTTGATATCGCGGAAAAACACCACCATGCTGGACAGGATGAGCCCCACCCCAAAGTTGAAAATAAACAGCAGGATGAGCATGACCGGGGTGAGCAGCGCCCACCAGGTGATGACAGAGCGGGTGAAGACCATCACGATGGCCAGCGAGATGAAGGAGAACAGGGTGTTCACCAGGCTGAAAATAACCTTTTCCAGCGGGAAGATATATTTGGGGATATACACCTTTTTAATAAGCCCCGCGTTGCCCAGCACACTGTCCATCGCGGTGTTGGTGGCCTCGTTAAAAAAATTGAAGATAAGCTGCCCGGCCAGCAGGTAAACAGCGAAGGTGGGCGGCAGGCCGGTATTGCCCACGGTGGGTACAGTGGGCTCACCCGTGGCGGCGTCTGTCAACGACATGTTGAAAAGCCGCTGAAACACAAAGGTCATCACCAGCATCATCAGCAGGGGGTTCAGTACGCTCCATACCAGGCCCAGCACACTGCGCCGGTACTTCACGCTGATATCCCGCTTAACCAGGTTGATAAGCAGGTGCCGGTAGCGCAAAAAGGCGCCACCGGCGGCCTTAATATACTCTATGCCTGCCACCACCCTTCAAACGCGGAAAAGTCCTGCCCGGCAAAAGCCGGCAGGGCCAGGTCTTTGTCGCTTAGCTGGGGGGGCACGCCGGCGTCCGGCCAGGCAATGCCAATGTCGGCGTCGTCCCAGCGGATACCGCCCTCGGCGCCGGGGTTGTATATGTCGGTGCATTTGTAAACAAACTCGGCTTCGTTGCTAAGCACCAGAAACCCGTGGGCAAAGCCGGGGGGCACATAGAACTGGCGCTTGTTCTCGTCGCTCAGTTCCACACCGGCCCAGCGGCCAAAATAGGGGCTGCCGGGGCGCACGTCCACCCCCACGTCAAATACACGGCCCTGCACCACCCGCACCAGCTTACCCTGGGTGTTTTGCCACTGAAAGTGCAGCCCGCGCAACACCCCGCGGCGGCTTTTGCTGTGGTTGTCCTGCACAAATTGTACATCTATTCCGGCCTCGGCAAAGGTGCCGTGGTGCCAGGTTTCCATAAAATAGCCGCGTTCATCGCCAAAAACGGTGGGCTCAATCACCACCAGCCCGGGAACATCGGTTTCAATAAACCGGAACTTCGCCATGCCATACCTCCCGAAGAAAACGGGCCATGCCCGCACTTCCCCATTTTTATCCTTACAAGGATAGCACAAAACCCGCCATTCTTCAACGGCCAATCTGTGATACTGCCGGGGGCTGTTCTGACTTGCCCGTGTTTCCATTCTCTGTCAACCAAACCAAAAGATACCGTTGCCCTTGCGTTGTCGCCTGCCGCCCGCCGCAGGCGGCAGCGCAGCGCGTACCAGCCGAATGGCTGCCTTACAAATCCAGCAAGCGCACCAAAATCTCATTCTGCACCAGCATGCCGCCGGTGGTAAGCGCCCAGCCGCCCAGCGTGCGTGTGGCCAGGTCAGCGGTGGCCAACTGGCTAAGCAGCGCCTGTTGGCCCGCACTCAATCGCCGGCCAAACCGCCGCTCCAGCGCCGCTTCGTCCAGCCCGGCGTCCAGCCGCAGCCGCAGCATGATGTAGTCGTCCGCTTCAAGCTCGCCCTCGTCAACCGGTTCGGATGCCCCGCGCAACATGGCCGGCAGGTTGGCCGCAAAGGAAAACCGCCGCCCGGAAAGGCAAGAATGCGCCGACGGCCCCAGCCCCAGCCAATTGCCGGCGTCCCAGTAAATCAGATTGTGCCGCCCCTCAAAGCCGGGGCGGGCAAAGTTGGAAATTTCATACCGGGCATAGCCGGCCTGCGCCAGTTTATCCACCGCGCAGCGATAAAGCTCGGCCGCTTCGTCGGCATCGGGCAGGCCGGGGGGCGGTGCGGCGCCCATGGGGGTGCCCCGCTCCAGCTTCAGCAGGTAGGCCGATATGTGGGTGGTTTCAGCCGCCAGCAGCGCCACCGTTTCGTCTATGGCTTGCCGGCTGTCGCCCGGCAGCGCCAGCATCATGTCACCGCTCAGGTTGTTAAAGCCGGCGGCGCGGGCCAGGCGCAGGGCGCGGGCGGCGTCTGCCGCGGTATGCCGCCGGCCCAGCCGGCGCAGCTGGGCGTCGCAGGCGCTCTGCACCCCCACCGACAGCCGGTTCACCCCCGCTGAAAGCCAGCCGGCCAGGCGGCCGGGGGTAGCCTGCTCGGGGTTCAGCTCCAGTGTCACCTCGGCTGTTGGCAGGGGGTTTGCCGCCTGCATCAGCCGGGCCACCTGCGCCGGCCGCAGCAGCCCCGGCGTGCCGCCGCCAAAGTAAACGGTGGCGGGCCGCAGCGGCACGCCGGCGGCATCCCGGGGCACAAAGCGCTCAAAATCCCGCAGCAGTGCGTCAATGTACCCCTCCGGCACCGCCTGCGCCACCGTGGAGTAAAAGTCGCAGTACGCGCAGCGGCCACTGCAGTAAGGGATGTGCATATACAGCCCGTATGTCATGCCCGCCTCCCGGTCAAAATATGTTTTTTAAAACCATAAAGTTTTTACCGGCGCTGCCGATATACTTTACAGAAGCCAATAAACCCGGCGGAACAGGGTCACCTCACCGGCGCGGGCGGGCCAAGCCCCGCACCCGCGCAGCAGGTTCAGCCAAGAGGCCCACGCGAAGGCCGCGCCACACGGCGCCGCCAGCCGCCAACCCTGCCAGGGCACTGCGCCCGACCTTCCGTCATTTTTGTAAGCGGCCGCCGCACCCACCATTGGTGCGGCGCTGCTTTTTTGTTCCGCAAGCGTTTGCGTTGCCCGGCAGATGCGGGCGCCTAGGAAGAGCGCACCCCCCACACAGCAAGCTGTGAGGCATCTGGCGCTTGGAGCCGCCAGACCGCCCCAACGGGGCGGAATACATCCCCTCGGGGGGACAAGCAAAGCCCATAGACTTCCCTGCGCAAAACAGCGGCACAAGCGAAGAGGGCAGGTGGCATCCTGCCCTCTTGATACTATATTACAACAGGATGTCACACACAAGTCTGCCGCCGGCACTGCGATGCCTGCCACGTGCAGATGTTGAGCTTTGCACGCTTACACTGCCTGCCTGGTAAAGCAGCAATGTGGCTGGCATTGCAGCACCGGCAACGAACAGTCACCCCTGCCAGCCAAGCGTAATCCTGTCCTTTTCCCAGCCACCCTTGGCATGGCGCTTACTGTCCGGTGCGGGTGCACCGGCAGGCGGCACAAGCCACTTATCCAGGCAGGCAACGTCAGTGTGCAAAGCCCACCGCCCGCTGGTGGCGCCTGACGGTGCACCCGTGGAAAACGGCAAGCGCCGTGCCCATACACACAAGCCGTCCCTTGCTTTTCCCCCGCCCAGCCGATACAATATAAAAGAAAAATCGCAGGCAAAAGGGGGTGGGCACCATGCCGGTGGCAGCCAAATCACTTCGCGGGGGCCGGGCCGTTCATTGGGCGGTGTTTATGGTTGTGGGCGTGGCGGCGTTCCTGCTGTTCATGCAGGTGGATATCATCGAGACAGCCAACCACAGCTATATTTTGCTGGAGAGCATTTTCTCCGGGAAGTTCCGCTCTTTTTACGGCGAGGTGGCCGCCCACCAGAACGATTTCTACTACCTCAACAATGCCCATTACAACATCATTGTCTACCTGCTGTTTGCCGTGGCCGAGCTGCCGGCGTTCATCGTCAATAACATCTTTGGCCTGGCGCCCAACGAGGTGGTGCTGTCCTATATCGGCAAAACGGTCAGTGCGGTGTTCTTTATCGGCTGCCTGCCGCTCATCACCGCCATTGCCCGCCAGCTGAACCTGGCCAAGGCCGCCGCCGGCTGGGCGCCGCTGATGTTCGCGCTGTGGCCGCCGGCCTTCTTCTCGGTGCTGGTGATGGGCCAGTACGACAGCATTTCGCTGTTTTTGATGCTGCTGGGGCTGTGGTTCTGGGCCAAGGGGCGCATGATCCCGTTCGCGCTGGTGTTCGGGCTGGCCATCCCGTTCAAAACCTTCGCCGCCCTGCTCATGATCCCGCTGCTGCTGCTGGCCGAAAAGCGGGTGCTGCATATCCTGAAATGCGCGGTCATCGCGCTGTGGGCCATTGTGCCCAGCAGCCTGGTGTTTGCCGGGCACACCTTCGCCATGGGCGACTTCACCCGCGCCATGACTGAACGCCTCTTCGCCGCCCGCCTGCCCTTCGCGCGGGAGGTGCCCGTTTTCGCGCTGGCTTACGGCCTGCTCTGCATCGTGTGCTACTTCTGGCGCCCCGCTCGTGAAGACCTGCCCCGGCGGGGGGTATGGCTGGGGCTGGCGGTGTTCGGCCTGCTGTTTATGTTTGTGGAGTGGCACCCCCAGTGGCTGCTGCTGCTGGCGCCGTTTGTGGTGCTTACCACCCTGATGGAAAAACAGCGTGCGCCCTGGCTGTTTGTGGATATCATCCTGTGCGCCGGGTTCTTTTTAACCTGCGCCGCCGCCTACCCCGGCCAGCTGGAGGCCAACCTCTTTAACGGCGGCATAGCGGGGCTGGCGTCGGGCACGCAGTGGGTGGCGGGCGAGGGCCACGCCACGCTGATGTCGCTGTACACCCGGGTGGATGTGGTACGCTATCTGCCCACCGCGCTGTTTTCCATCGGGCTGGGGGCGCACCTCATCCTCAAGCTGCCGCTGCGCAAGGGCACGCCGGCTTCCCGCTTTTTGGCCAGCGCGCCCAGCGCTATCCCCCTATTGGAGCGTAAACCTGCGCTGGGTGTGTGGCTGCTGTTCGGCATTGGGTTTGGGCTGTTCTGGTTCCTGCCCACACTGGCCAGCTGGCTGGGCATTTTCTGAACACTGGCCGCTGTTCCATAACACACGCGGTGCCCAGCGCCACACCCTGTGGCCGGCCCGCAGCCATGCCGCTTTACAGAATACACAAAACCGGCTTCCCGGTGGCGCTAAAGCCATGGGAAGCCGGTCTTTTATCGCCTACTGGCGGATGTTATCCCTCACGGCGGCATACTGCGGCCGGCTTTCATAGATGTGCCAGGCAATCAGCTCCATCAGCTCAAAATCCTCCCGCGAGTCGATGTCCAGCACCGCGGTATCCAGCATCTCAAAAACATCGCACTTGCCGTCCCACAGCATACCGCTGGTGTTCCGGGCCAGAAAATCGCGCCGGAAGGCATAGATGGAGGCGTTCAGATCATAGCAGGCCGGCGCCTGCTGGCGCGCCACAAAGTGGGAAGGCACGGCCGGCTCCACATGGTCGTAGCGGCGCACCGCCACATTCATGAAAGGATTGCGGCGGCTTTCTACCGCGCTCATTACCAGGTCCAAATCCTCGCGCGCTTCCAGCGCCTCAAAGCAGCCCTGCACGTCCTCCAGCCGGCGCAGCGGGCTGGTAATGTCGAGGTCCAGGTGATAGTCGTACAGCTTGCCATGGCGCTCCTCCATCTCGCGGACGCTCTGCTGGAACACCCGCAGCTTGGCCACGTCGTCGCCGGCCAGCTTTGGCGGGCGGTGCAGCGCTATGGCCTCGGGGTATTTTGCCAACACCAGTTCTTTCAGGTGGGGGCTGTCGGTGTTCAGCACCAAATCAATCTCCAAATCAGGCCGGGCCTTTGTGAACAGCTCCGCCGCCGACAGTGTGTAATAAACCAGCGGCCGGCCGCAAAAATCCAGCAGGTTTTTGTTTTCAAGCCCCTTGCTGCCAGCCCGGCCGCAAATGGTAATGATCACTCTTTTCTTCATATTTCCTCCCCCAATGCTGTGCGCAGCACCGCCAGCGCGTGGCGCGGGCTGTTGGCACTTTCGCCGCCGTTCACGGCATAGCCCAAAAACCAGGCCATCTCCCGCAGGTATTTCTGGTTGCCGTCCTCGCCGTAGTCCTCCGTGCTGCCGTCGGGCAGGGTCAGCCTGCCGCTGCCAAAGTCGGCCAGCAGGGTGCCCGCCTCGCTCAGTACCTCCAGCTCGCGCCGGTAGCCCCGCCCAAAATAGTCCAGGTGCACCTCGCATAAAAAGTCTTTGTATCGCGCGATATAGACGGACAGGTCGTCGGAATCTATCTGCAAATGCGAAAACTTGCCCCGCAGATTATAGCACACCTCCGGCAGGCCGAACAACCCCGCCAGGTAGTCCCACTCGTGGATCAAATCCAGCGTGACGCCGCCGCCCATCTCGGCATGGGCGGAATAGCCAGCGCGATAATCAGCGCCTGGACGCCAATCCGGCAGATAGCTGGAGCAAGTGGCCCGCACTGAATAGACGGGCATTTTGGCCAGTTTTTCCTGAACAGCCGCATACAGCGCCGTCCAGCGCAGCGGCGCGGCCACATAGGCCTTTTGCGCCTCACCCAGCCCCAGGGCATCCAGGTCATGGTCAGCGCTCTCAAAAATAGGCTTTTCGATGAAAAATGTATCCACCCGCCCTTTCAGGCGCTCAATGGTCTGGGCGTGCAGATGGGTGGGGTTGGTGATGAAGGCCGCGCCAAAATGCACGCCACTATCGAGCACGGACAACTGTCTATCCAGCAGTCCATCTATCTCTGGCGGCAGTTCTGTCGCCGCGCCGCCCGGAGAGCGCAGGGCCGTCACCTCAAGCGGTATTCCACAATTTTTAGCTACTGTATGCAAATTTTTAAGGTGCCGCGTGCCAATGCTGCCCAGCCCTACAAACAAAGCGTTCATGCTGCCATCCCTTCTTACAAGGCCTCTATCGCATCCATCAGCCGGATCACTTCCAAATCCTGCTCAAAGCTCCATCGAGGCGCCTCACGCCCTTCCAGCACGCCAATGAAATTCAAAATCTCATCCAGATAGGCATTCTCCACAATGTTGTCGCTGTAAGCCGGGTTCTGTTCAAAGTGCGCATAGGTGTTCACCGGCTGTTTTTCGCCGCTGTCCGGCTCCACCCGGTACAGGGCATTGGGGTTGCCCTCCCAAAAAAGCTGGAAGCCCTCGCCAAATACCTCGAAATTGCGCACCGCTTTTGCGCAAACCACATCCACCGCCAAAATGCCCTTGGTGCCGTTTCCATGCCGTAGCGTGATGAACCAGCTGTCCGGGTAAGGTATTTCCAGCGTAGTCAGGCTATCTTTCTGCACAGCCACCGGGGTGGCGGAACCAAATGTGCTCACCAGCCAGGGCAGCTCAATGCCCAAGATCTCCCGCACACCGCCGGTGCGCGCGTTGCCCACAAAGAAGTCTTTGTAGCTTTCCCAAGGATGCCAATTGGGCAGATATTGACCAATATGATATATATAATTTAATTTATTCGTGCATGCTGCTATATTATCGCGCATATAGGCAATCTCACCACGGTAAAGCATGGTGCTGCTCATAAACAGCACCAGCTTTTTGTCGCGTGCTTTCCGCATCAGGCCCTCGTAGCCGTCGGCCACCAAGTTCAGTTCACTGAAAACGGGCAGCCCGGCATCCAGTAACGTGTCAATCAGTGCCGCATGGGCCAGTGGCGCGGTGCAAACAAAGGCGCCGGCATAAGGGCCGGCAGACAAAGCTTGCTCCAATCCGACGTAGCTGCGTATCTCTTTCGCTTCAGCCTCCTGCCGGCGTGCCGGGGCGCTGTCCACGCCGGCCACGGTATGGCCCAGCCCCGTAAGCAGCCTTGCCCGGCGCTTGCCCATGCTGCCCAGGCCCACCACCAAAAACCGCATCAGCCAGCCTCCCCGTCATAAAACTGCTTGGGCGCTTTCAGGCGCCCCTCACGCAAAAACTCTGTCAGAATATCCACAATCTTCCCGCTGGTGCCGCCACCATCATAGGGGCTTTCCGCCTCCAGGGCCAGTTGCACAAACTCGCCGCTCAGGGCAATCTCTGTGGTCATCAGGATATCTTCGGTATCCAGCGCACAATGCAAAACATTCTGGCCCGTTTCGCGCCCGGCCTGCCGGTTACCAATATCCACGGCAGGCACCTTCAGCGTGGGGGTTTCCACCACGCCCGACGACGAGTTGCCCAATACCACCGTGGCATGACAGAGCGCGCTTAAATACACCTGCGTGCCCAGCGACGGCATGAACACCGCCTTCTTGTTCTTCTCACAAAACGCTTCAATCCGCGCATTAATCTCCGCCCCGCCGGCGTCGGCATTGGCCGCCGTAAAGATAAAAAACAGCTCCGGCATGTTCTTAATGGCCGCCAGCAGAATATCTATCTGTGCCGCGGGCTCCAGTGCCGACTGCGTCTCCGGGTGCCACGTGACAAGCGCGTAGTCATCCGACAAGTCAAGTTTTAACACTTCTTCAAGCTCTTGTCGTGTCAGCAAATCCGCCTGCCGGATATTTTCATCTCCCAGCCCGCCCACGCTAAAAACCCGTTCCGGCTGCTCGCCCATGCAAATCACCCGCTGGCGGTAAACCTCGCAACTGGGAAAGTGCAGCTTGGCCATCTTGGTCAGGCAGTGGCGAAACCATTCATCATCGGCGCCATAGGTCACGTCGCCGCCGCTGATATGCACCAGCGGGATATCCAGCAGCGCGGCCGCCTGCCCGGCGGCAAACGCCTCATAGCGGTCGCCCAGCAGCAGCAGGCAATCGGGGCGGTTTTCCGGCTGGGAAAACCACTCCAAAAAAAGCCCCAGTGCCAGAGCGGTGCGCTTTGCGGTGCCCGCTCTACCCTTTGGCACCGGCTGAGACAGGATGTCCAGCCGCGCGGCTATCGGAAAGCCATCTGCTTCAATTTCGTCAATGGTGTGTCCATATGCGTCCACCAGATGAGACCCTGTCACCAGCAGGTCCACCTGTATGTCCTCTTTTTCCAGCAATTTCCGAATCACCGGCCGCAGCAGGCCATAGTCGGCCCGTGTTCCGGTCATCACTGCCACTTTTGGCATATTTGTGCCCCCTGGCTATTTTCTCTTTGCGTTTTCGGCCATTTTTTATCAGCAGAAGGGCGTATCATGGCAGTGCCCATCCGGTGGCCTTGTATCAAGCCCATCTATGTATATTAGCAGAAATAGCCTAAAATAAATTATTTAAATCATAAATATAAAATATTATAGTTTTATTTGCTCGTCTTCTTCATAGTCCTTTTTCGCCTGCTGCCCCAGCACTTCATGCCAGCGCATCGGCGAAAGGCCGTCGCCCGGGCGCTTGGTGGTCAGGTTGTCGGCGGTGAATGCTTCGCCGGCTTTTATTGCGCGCGCCGCCACAATGCTTTTACGCGCCACCCGTGCGTTGGGCGCTTCGCTCTCCGTAACCCGCTTGTGGCCGCTGCCCAGTGCCGCCTCGCAGTCACGCACAGCATCCACCAAAGCGCCCAGCTCCACCAAATCCAGGCTGGCTTTATGGTCGGGGCCGGGCAGGTCTTTGTCCAGCGTAAAGTGCTTTTCAATCACCACCGCGCCCAGCGCCACCGCCGCCACGGCGCACGTTACCCCCAGCGTGTGGTCGGAGTAGCCCACCGGCAGCCCAAACGCCTTAACCAGCTCCAGCATGGCCAGCAGGTTAGCGTCGGCAAAGGGGGTGGGGTACTGGGTGTTGCAGTGCAGCAGGGTGATGTCCCCCGCCCCGCCGGCTTCCAGCACGCCCAGCGCGTCGTCTATCTCCGGCAGCGTGCTCATCCCAGTGCTTAGCAGCACGGGCAGCCGGCTGGCGGCCACCCGCTCAAGGTAGGGCAGGTTGGTAATCTCCCCGCTGGGTATTTTCATCATGTCAACGCCCAGCTCACACAAAAAATCCACACTGGGCAGGTCAAACGATGAGGACAGATACCCAATGCCGATCTCCTCGCAATACGCTTTCAGCTCCCGGTGGGCGTCGAAGCCAAAATGCAGCCGGCGCACCATCTCCAGCTGGCTCTCGCCGTCACCGGTGGCCTGCTTCTGGTAGGCCGCCTTCGGGGCAAACCTGCTCACCACCAGCTCGGGTACTGCCGTCTGATACTTCACATAATCGGCCCCGGCGCGCTTGGCCGCCGCGGCCATCTCCTTGGCGCGGGGCAGGCTGCCGTTGTGGTTCACGCCAGCCTCCGCAATGATCATCACTGCCATAATATCCTCAATTCTGCTCGAACTTGCGCCGCATTTCATCCAGCTCCTCAATTTGCCCCATGTCCATCCAGCTGCCCTCGCCTATGGGGTATACGCCAATGCGCCCGCCCCGCGCGCGGCACTGCTCCATGATGTCGGGGAAGCCCTGGCTCACGCCGTCCGCCACCTGCGCCACCACCTCGGGCTCCACCAGGTACATCCCGGCGTTCACCAGGTAGTTCAGGCTGGGCTTCTCGCTGATACCGGCCATCTCGCCGCCACCGCCCAGCTCCACCACGCCGTAGGGAATGGTAAACTGCTTCATCACGCACACCATGGTGATGGCATTGCCCTCTTTTTGATGGGCCTTCACAATGTCGCCATAGTCGGCGTTCACCAGCGTGTCGCAGTTGGTCAGAAAGAATGCCTCGCGCATTTTGCCCTTCAGCAGGCTCAGCCCGCCGCCGGTGCCCAGCGGCGCGTCCTCCTCCACCCAGTTGATATTATACGCCTTTTCAGTATCCGAAAAATAGCTTTTTATCATGTTTTTTTTGTAGTTCACCAGTAGGGTGAACTCCTCACAGCCAAAGCTGTGGAAGCTGTCCATCACCCGCTCCAGAATGGGCACCTCGCCAATGGGGATGAGGGGCTTTGGCAGGATTTTGGTGTAGGGATACAGCCGCGTGCCCAGCCCGCCCGCCATGATGACTACCGGTGTGCGGATCATCCTGCGGCGGCCCACGCCGTCGGCATCGTTCAGGAAGATGACGTCGACGATACAACCGCTTTTGTCCAGCAGGGGCACGGCGTCGATGCTGTGCTGCACCAGAAAAGCGCGCGCCTCGCCGCGGCGCTCCACCGGCAGCCATTTGGGGGCATGGTTGGCCACGTCGGCCACCGGGCAGGAAAGGTCGCCCCCGCGCAAAATAAACTTGCGCACGTCGCTGTCGGTAAGCACCGCCTGCAGCTGCCCGCCCGGCGCCAGGAACAAAATACGCCGCCCGGTCTCCTCCAGGCGCCGCATCGCGTCGATGGCCGGCATCCCCGCGTCGATGATGAGTTCGTCTATCTGCACAGCGTCACCCCATGTGTTTCACATGGCTAACCTATTGGTTAGCAGAAATATCTTCTTAAAAAATCAGCTGCTGCAATGGCCCAGTATCCGCTCACATACCCGCGCCACCTGTGCGTCGGTAATGCCGGTAGAGCAAGGGATATTCAGCACCTTGTCGTGGTAATCGCGCGCTTTCTCCAGGGCGTAGGCCTCGCAGCTATGGTAGGGCGGCTGGTCGTTTATCAGCCCCCAGATGGTGCGCGTCTGGATGCCGTCGGCCTGCAGGGCAGTTAGCAAAGCATCACGCTTTATCGGGCAGGTGTCCTCCAGGTAAAGGCTGAAAAACCAGCGGTTGGGCCGGATATCCCCCCGGAAGGGCAGCATCCGCAGCCCGCAGCGGCCATCCAGCCGGGCCACATATTGGTTATACACCGCTTCTTTTCTGGCCACAAAACCTTCCAGCTGCTCCAGCTGTGCCAGGCCCAGCGCCGCCTGCAGGTTGGTCATGCGGTAGTTGTAGCCCACGGCGTCGTGGGTGTAGTACACCTCGTCGGTTTTGGCCTGGGTAGACAGGTGCTTGGCCTGTGCGCTCCAGCCGTCGTGGCGGCTTACCACCATACCGCCCGCCCCGGTGGTGATGATCTTGTTGCCATTGAAGCTGAACACCCCTACGTCGCCCACCGTGCCGGCGTGCCGGCCGGCATAGCGCCCGGCGCGGTAAAAGCTGCCCAGCGCCTCGGTGGCGTCTTCAATCACCGCCAGGTGGTATGTCTCCGCCACCTCCATCAGGCGGTCAAGATCGGCCAGGTTGCCAAACACGTGCACCGGCTCCACCGCTTTCACCGGCCGGCCGCTGCCGTTGTTTATCAGCACGCCGTTTTCCAGCGTGCAGCGCTCGCGGCAAAAGGTTTCCACCGCGTCCACGTCTATACACAGGCTGTCGTCGCAGCCAATAAACACCGGCTGCGCCCCCACATAGCGCACCGGGTTCACCGCCGCAATGAAGGTGAGCGCCGGCACGATCACCTCATCGCCCGGGCCAACACCCGCCACCAGCATGGCCAGGTGCAGCCCCGAGGTGCCGCTGTTGCAGGCCACGGCCCGCGCCGCGCCCACATACTGCGCCACGGCGTCCTCAAACCCGGCCACCTTGCTGCCCCCGCTGCTCACCCATTCGCTCACCACGGCGTCGTTCACATACTGCCGCTCGTTGCCAGCGAAGTTGGGTACGGACAAGGGGATAAATGCGTTGCTCATTAGAATGATACACTCCTATTTCAAGCATAAGTGCAAGACTGCACATCTGCAGCATCTTAGTATTGGCACAAGCGGAAGCAGGGACGCACGTGAAGCGGTTGGTCGGCTGTGTTGGCTGGCGTGCGCGGCCGCCCGCCGCCGCTACTGCAATTTCCGCCACGTGCGGGGAAGTAGCAGGGCACACTGACGTTGCCTGCCAAGTGAAGCAGCAATGTGGCGGATATTGCAGTACCGCCACCGAACAGCCCCACCCACCAGCCAAGGGTAACATGCTTGTTATTGTGTCTGTCTTGACTTTGCCCTTACTTTGTATCGCGAAGCCGTTGTAATGGGTGCCCCGGGCGCTTTTTGTTGCTTTTTGGCGAGACAAAAAGAATGGTCCTGCCCATAAACTACGAGCCTACGCGGCACTACCCGCCTCCGTACACCTGCCAGCCAAACAAATTCACCATCTTCCACCCGCCGTCCGCCTTGGGCAGCCACTGCCCAATGAAATAATTCTGGAACAGCAAAATGCCCGCCAGCAGGGCAATGCCCGCCACCACCCACAGCGTGATGCTCTCGGTGCGGGAGAGGGTGCTTTGCGGGCGCAGCCGGGGGCGCACCGCCCGCCCCAGCAAAATGCTGCCCAGCATGAACAGCATTAAAAAGGCCGGCAGGAAATAGCGTGGCTGCGGGCCGGTAATGCGGATGGAATAGAGATCGGAATCCAGCACATACATGCCGACGAGGACAGCCGCCGAGTAAAGCAGCGCGCCCAGCCCCAGCCCCACCGCCGCGCCGGTGCGGGTGTCCTCGCGCTGCTGTATGCCCAGCGCCGACGCCGTGGCCAGCCCCAGCACCGAAAGGCCGCTCACCAGCGAGATGGTCAAATCTGTCCAGCCAAAGGTGCCCAGATTGAACAGGTAGCCGGCATTCTCGTATACATTGAGCAGCATGCGCGCAATAAAAGCCGGAATATTACTAAAAATGAATGCAATCTGCCCTGTTGGGTCGGCCTCGCCGCCGCTGCCGCGCGGCAGGTTGGCCGGGTAGCCGTGCAGCAGCACCTGGCCGTCCAGCACCTGGCCCAGCAGGTACCAAACCGCCACCCCGGCCACCGCCATCACCAGCGTAGCCCAGCGCGGGTTGATCCTGGTTTTCCAGCGGCTTTTGGGAATGAGCAGCAACACCGCCACCAGCACGATGTTGTTTATTTTAATGTAGCTGGCCAGCAGCAGCGCCAGGCCAAACACCACCAAATCGCGGGTGTGCAGCTCCCGCTTGCAGAAGAAGCTCAGCATCAAAAAGCAGCAGGGCAGCATAATGCCGTCGTACGAGCAAGACGCCGCCATGAACAGCGAGATGGGCAACAGGGCCACCGCAAAGAACACCCCGCGGTACTTGTCGCAGTTTTTAAAGGTGGCGTAGCAAATAAGCGTGTAGATGATGAGATTGGCAATGCGCCCCGCATACATCAGCCCCAGCGCCGAAAAGCCGAACAGCCGGGCAATGGCCATCAGCAGGGCCTGTGGCAAAAAGGGCAAAAGCGAGAACATCAGCGGCGCGGCGGCCTTGGTGGCCGCCGTCTCGCCGTCGGCCACCGCCTGCTGGTACCGCGCCACCGCGGCGGTGGGCATGCCCAGCTGGTTGTTCACCATCTTGTGGTTCATCGCGTTGGGGAAGTATTCTATCAGCAGGTCGACATCACCCGGGTATTGCTGGGCGCCGTCGTAGTCAAAATGCCCCTCAGAGATGGCATAGGCGCGCAGATAATGCTTATCCTCGTCGGGGGCCTGCAGCGGGGCAGACGCAAAGCAGAACACCAGCCCCAGCACAAACACCAGCGCGGCCCCCCGCAGGCACAGCTTGTCGCCCTTCAGGCGGCTAACGCCATACAGCGCCAGGTACAGCAGGGTGGCCACGCCCAGCGCCGCCAGCGTCATGGGCAGGGCGGCCTCGCCCGGCAGGGGCGAAAACACCACCCGCCAGTAATAAACCAGCCCGGCCGCGGCGGCCAGCGTGGCCACATAGCCAATGAGCCAGCCGGCCCAGCCGGGCAGCTTCTTTGGTTTTTTTACGGCGGTTTCCTGCATAAGCCCTCGTTAAATAAAGATACTATTTGTATATATTAAATATAACTATACCAAACACCCATTCAAGTTGTACGCACTTTCAGCGCTTTGCTCACTTGCCGCTTCTTCCGGCAGCAGCCCGCGTTCTTGGCGCATTTACGTCATATCAAGTGGATACGTCATTCAACTTATTGTATACTATGTCACACATTATACCTGTCGGCCTTATACTCATCGCTGTGCTGGCGGAACCAGGCAATGGTTTGGGCCAGGCCCTCCTCAAAGCTGGTGGCCGGCGCCCAACCGGTAAGCGCGCGCAGCTTGTCCGCGCTGCCCAGCAGGCGTTCCACCTCGCTTTTTTCGGGGCGCAGGCGGGCGTCGTCGCACACCACCTTCGCCGCGGGGTTTATCTGGCGTATCAGCTCCTCGGCCAACTGCCCAATGGAGATCTCCCGCCCGGTGGCAATGTTGATCTCCTGCCCCACTGCCGCGTCGCACCCGGCAATGGCCATGAAGCCGGCGGCAATGTCCTTCACAAAGTTAAAATCCCGCGTGGGGTGCAGGCTGCCCAGGCGTATTTCCTGTGCGCCGGCCAGCAACTGGGTGATGATGGTGGGAATCACCGCCCGGGCGCTTTGGCGCGGGCCATAGGTGTTGAAGGGCCGCACGATGGCCACCGGCAGCTCAAAGCTGCGGTAAAAGCTCTCGGCCAGGCGGTCGGCGCCAATTTTGGTGGCCGAGTAGGGGCTTTGGCCCTGGAAGGGGTGGTTTTCGTCTATCGGCACATACTGGGCGGTGCCGTACACCTCGCTGGTGCTGGTCACCAGCAGGCGGCGGGTACCCAGGTCGCGCGCGGCATTCAGCACATTCAGCGTGCCTTTTATGTTGGTATCCACATAGCTGTCGGGCGAGTGGTAGCTGAAAGGGATGGCGATGAGCGCCGCCAGATGGTAGACCGTCTCCTGGCCTTCCATAGCCACCCGCACGCCGTGCGGGTCGCGGATGTCCCCCAGCACCACGTCCAGCGCGCTTTTTACGTGGGCGGGCAGGGTTTCCAGCCAGCCCCAGCTGCCAAAAGAGTTATAGTTGCAGAAGGCCCGCACCTGATACCCCGCGGCCACCAGCGCCTCGGTCAAATGGCTGCCAATAAAGCCGTCGGCCCCGGTCACCATCACTTTGCCTGCCATGCCTGTGCCTCCCGTTTGCTTCTGTTCGCCTGCACGCTGCCGGAAAACTATCAATTCAGTATACAATAGCCGGGCCTGTTTTTCAACCAAATGTCTCAGCTGTGGCAGTGCCCCGACTTTACAAACCACTGCCCGGCGGCTATAATTGTGCTGTTATACAGCCCCTGAGGCTTATTTGTGACGCCATGGGGGCGGCCCAAAGGAGCAAAGCATGCTTTTTGCCGAGGCCGGCGGCATCCTGTCCGCCTTTTCCGCCGTCACCGACGCCTGGCGCCTCAGCCTGTCGTCGGTACATTTCCTGTTATTCCTGCCCCTCGCCGTGGGGGTCTATTTTCTGTTCCCGGCACGGCTGCGCCGGCCCTGGCTGCTTATTGCCAGCTACTACTTCTACTTCTGGGCCGCGCCCAAATACCTGCCGGTACTGCTTTTGGGCACGCTGTTCACCTACCTGTGCGGCCGGGCCATTGGCGGCGCCAAAAGCATGGGCGCCAGGCGCGGCTGGGTGGTGTTCGCGGTGGCCGGCGCGGTGCTGGGGCTGGCATTCTTTAAGTATAACGGCTTTTTCGCCACTTTTCTTTCTGCGCCGCTTCATAGCATCGGCATCCCGTACGACAGCGGCTTCTTCACCACCGCCGGCGCGCTGGGCATCAGCTTTTACACCTTCACGGCCATCGGCTACCTGTTCGACGTTTACCGCGAAGACACCCCCGCCGAGAAAAACCTGCTGAACTACGCGCTCTTTATCGGGTTTTTCCCGTCGGTGACCATGGGCCCCATCTCGCGCGCGGGCGGCCTGCTGCCCCAGCTGAAGGACGACACCCGCCGCTTTGACGCAGCCTCCGCCGCCGACGGCCTGCGCCGCATGGCCATCGGCTACTTTAAAAAGCTGGCCGTGGCCGACACCCTGGCCGTTTTTACAGGCGCCATCTATGGCAACCTACCCGAGTACCAGGGCCTCACCCTCACACTGGCGGCAATTGCCTACGCGTTGCAGCTGTATTTTGACTTCTCCGGCTACTCCGACATCGCCATTGGCACCGCGCAGCTGCTGGGCATCAAGCTGCCCGAAAACTTTGCCAACCCCTACTTTGCCACCAACTTCTCACTCTTCTGGCAGCGCTGGCACATCAGCCTGTCCAGCTGGCTGCAAGACTATATCTTCACCCCGCTGGTGTGGAGCCGCTGGACCGAAAAGCTGCCCATCATCGGCAAGCATGTGCACAAGCCGCCGGTGCTCACCGCGCTGGCCGCCACCTTCCTCATCTCGGGCATATGGCACGGCGACACCCTGTGCTTCCTGATATGGGGCGCCCTGCAGGCCGTTTACCGTATTGGCGAAGAGGTGCTGCACCGCACGCTGGGCAAGCCCAAAAAGAAGCTGAACCCCTGGCTGCGCGCGGGCAAAACGGTCATCGTGCTGGCGCTGTGGGTGGAGAGCCTGGTTTTCTTCAAGGTGGGCACCGACGGCGGCAGCGTCGCTTCGGCAGCGTCGGCGCTGGTGCGGCAGTTTTTGCCGGTATCACTGGCACAGGTGGGGCAGGACATCACCGCCGCCATCGCAAACGGCTTCTTCAACAAACCCTTCATGGTGGCGCTGTTCCTGCTGTTTTCACTCTTCGCCCTCTGCCTTGCCCTGTGGGCCGACTGGTTCCAAAACTACCGCCTCAAGGGCGCGCAGCTGTCCGGCTGGCTGCAAAGCCTGCGCACAGCGCCTAAGTTCCTGCTGTATTTCCTCATTGTGCTGTGCTGCTTTGTCGGCTTCCTGGCCCAAAGCGGCGGGTTCGAGGGCAACTTTATTTATGGTAACATATAGATGAAAAAACTCATTCGCAACATCATTCTGCTCCTGCTGCCCATTCTGCTGTATTACGGCGTATTTCTGGGCTTTGTGGGAAGTGTCGGGCTGCCCAAGGCCATCCCCGGGGCCACCCCGGTGGCTACCCTGGGCCAGTACCGCGCCCAGCCCACCACCAGCGTCATTTTGGGCGACTCCCGCATGGCGCACTTTGATATGGACGCGGTGGAGCGCATCACCGGCCGGCCCTTCACCAACCTGGCCTTTGGCGGCGCCTCACTGAACGAATGCCTGGACGAGCTGGAATGGCTGCTGGCCCGCTACCCCCAGCTGGACGAGGTGGTGTTCGGCTTTACCTTTTATAATATGAACCAAAGCTACGACCAGGACCGCTTCTCCGCCATCGAGACCTCCCTGTACAACCCGTTTGCGCTGCTCACCAACCTCAGCTATAACCTGGAGCTGCTGCAGAACCTGGTCATCAGCCTGGGCGGCGGCGTACTGGGCGGCGGCGAAACCGAAACCCGCGACCCCGCCAGCTATACCTATGTGGACTACACCGACCCCGCCACCGGCGAAACTGTTGCGCTGCGGCAGGATATCGTCGATTACATGGACAGCATCGGCGGCTACACCCAAAGCTGGCAGCCGGACACCGAGGCGTTCGCCCGCCTGCTTGAAATCATCAACACCTGCCACGCGCGCGGCATCCGCTTTGTGGTGGTAATGCCCCCCATGCACAGCGCCGTGCTGCAGCACGAGGTGCGCCCCACCGGCATTGAAGCCCAAATGCTGCCCATGGTGGAGGACCTGAAGCAAAGCCCCGCCGAGGTGCTGGACTACGAGCTGACAAATCGCCCCGCCTTCACCGACGACCAGTTCTTCGACGGCCTGCACCTGGACTACCAGCGCGGCCTGCCCCAGTGGACGGAGATGCTGTTTTCGGCTATTGCCTGAGCTGCCTGTGTTGGCTGGCGGGCGCGTCTGCTCGCCGCCGGCACGGCGATGCCCGCCACGCGCGATGGGCCAGCTTCGGCACACTGACGTTGCCGGGGCCCTTTAGGGCCGGGCCGGGCTTGCAAAGCAAACCGGCGAGCCTGCGCAAGAGCGCCCTTAGGGCGCGAGGCGTGGGTGGCCTGGATAAGCAGCCATGTGCCTGGCATTGCAGTGCCGGCAACGAACAGCCACACCCACCAGCCAAGGGAAACCTTCTTCTATGCTACCCTTGGGTTGCCGCCAGCTGCTCGGCGCGGGCATACCGCTGGGCGGTACAGCTACTTACTTTGGCAGGCAACGTCAGTGTGCAAAGCCCACCACCCGCTGGTGCCGCCCAGCGGTATGCCCGCACCGGGCGGCTGGCGGCAGCCCAACACAGCAAGCCACAAGGAGGCCCCATGCCACTTGATTTCCTGATTCTGTACGAGCACGTGGTGCGCGAGTACGAGAGCATCACCCTGCTGGCGGAAGAACTGCGCCGCCGCGGCTATACGGTGGACATCGCCCAGCTGCTGGACCGCAAGAAGCTGAAATACTTTACCTGGCGCAAGCCCAACGTGGTGGTAAGCAGCAACCTGTACGACAACGAGGGCCTGAACAGCCACGTGTACAACAACGTGGGCGTGTGCAACAAGGTGGTAAACCTGCACTGGGAGCAGATGCTGAGCGACACCCAGGAGGCCGAGCCCTGGTTCAATTTCAGCGGCAACGCCAAAAAGTGCGTGCAAACCTGCTGGGGCCAGCGCACCCGCCAGCGCCTGCTGGGCCACGGCGTGCCCGAGCAGAACGCGCCGGTTACCGGGGCCATCATGCTGGACTTTTTGCGTCCCGAGTTCGCTGGCTACTACCAAGATAAACGCGGCCTCTGCGCCGAACACGGGCTGGACTTCCGCCGCCCGCTTTGGCTCTACGTCTCCAGCTTCGGCTATGCGTCCATGGGCGATGATGAGGTGGCCGAGCTGAGCCAAATGGCCGGCACCGACTTCACCGAGTTTGCCCGCGTAAACCGCGAGAGCATGGCCGAGACGCTCAGCTGGTTCGACCGCATCCTTACCGCCCACCCCGAGGCGCAGCTGGTATACCGCCGCCACCCCAGCGAGTGGGACAGCCCCGCGCTGGCGGCGCTGGCGGAAAAGCACCCCGGCTTCCACGTCATCTTCTCCGGCAGTGTGCAGCAATGGGTGCGTGCGGCCGACAGCATCTTCATCTGGATGAGCACCGCCATCGCCGAGGTATACTTCGCCAAGCGGGCCTGCCACGTACTGCGCCCCCAGCCCATCCCGCACGAATTCGACCCCGTCATCTACAGGGACGCCGCCGCCCTCACCACCTACGCCGATTTTGAGCATGCGGTACAGGAGAAAAAGCCGCCCTTCCCCATAGCCCCCGAGGTCATTGAAGGCTACTTCGACGCCAGCGACACCCCCGCCTACCTGCGCATGGCCAACCTGCTGGAAGACGTGCGCAAGAACCCCCCGCGGGATATGCCCTTCAGCGCGGGCTTCACCCCCAAATTCAACTGGCTGAAGTTTTTCGCCCTCATCGGCGTGCACATCCTGTTCGCGCTCAAGCTGCGGCCCGAAAAGTTCCGCAAGCTGTTGCCCCGTTTCGCCGATTTTGCCGGGCGCATCTACGGCTATATCGAGAAAGCCCACATGCCCAAAAAGCAGGCCGCAGCCTTGCGCGAAAGGGTACGGCGGTATCTTTAACCTCTGCTGTTGGCTGGTGGGTGCGTCTGCCTGCCGCCGGTATTGCAATGCCTGCCACGTGCGGTGGGCCAGCACGGCACACTGACGTTGCCCGCCTAGATAAGTAGCCATGTGGCCTACATTGCAATACCGCCAACGAACAGCCACACCCACCAGCCAAGGGAAGCGAACTTATAAACCCCTTGGGTTGGAACCTGCCACCCAGCGGCACCCGGCCCGGCCACAAACCCCAACGAAAGGCGGTGGCAATATGTCCGCCAAAGCCAAAAGCGATACCGCCGAACAATTTGTCGGCTCGGTGTTCAAGTTCTCCATCTCCACGGTGGTTTCTTTTATTTTCACCGGCGCGGCGCTTATTCTGTCCAGCGTTTTTTTTGCGGGCGAGAGCGACAAGGCGCTGTATGGCGAGATTGAACAGTTCATCGGCACCTCCAACCTGATCATGACCCTCACCATCCTGGGGCTGGACCAAAGCTTCATCCGCTTTTTCAACGAGCCCCCAGGCCGCACCACATCGGGCGGCCTGTTCCGCCTGTGCCTTTACATTTCCGCCTCCACCCTGGTGGTGGCCGGGCTGGTGTGCAGCCTGTTTTTTGCCGGGCCCCTGCACCAGGCGCTCAACTTCAACCTCATTGGCACCGAGGCCATCCCCCTGATGTTCCTCAATGCGCTTTTCTGGATGGTGGTGCGCTACTTTACGGTGCTGTACCGCATGGAGCAGCGCGTGCGCATCTACACCATGACCACCATTTTGATGAACTTTTCCTACAAGCTGTTTTACCTGGTGGGCCTGGTGTTCCCCAGCCCCATGGTGGGCATGGTGGCCTGCAGCCTGATAAGCTGGGGGGCGCTGGCCGTCTTTTGCATCTTCACGCGGCGGCGGGCGCTGGTGTTCCGCAAAAGCGATTTGGCCGGCCCTGCCGTGCGCGTTGTGCTGCCCTACGGCCTGGCGCTGGCGCCCACGGCCATCATGGTAACACTGAACAACTTCTTCGGCGGCCTGTACCTGTCCTTCATGGACGAGGCCGCCCGCGGCATTTTCCGCTACAGCATCTCCCTGTCCAACATCGTTACCATGGTGCAGGGGGGCTTTGCCGCTTTCTGGGGCGCCTACATGTTTGCCAACTATAAAACCCAGCAGCAGCGCATCAAGCGGGTGCACGGCTACCTTTACCTGGTCATCCTGGTGTTTTTCGCCCTGCTGGTGGCTTTTGAGGACGTTATCTTCTGGGTGCTGTCCTCCTTTAAGGACGCGCAGCCCATTTTCCCGCTGGTCATGCTATCGGCGGTGTTCACCATCCTGTGCGAAACCACCGTGTACGGCAACGCCATTGCCCGCCGCCCCATCTTCGATACCATCGGCATTGCCATCAGCATGATCGTCAACATCGTGCTGTGTGTCCTGCTCACCCCCACCCTTGGCATGCTGGGCGCGGCCATTGCCATTGCCGTGGCCGACCTTTTGATGTACCTGTTCCGCACCCTCACCGCCCAGCGGTACTATGTTTCCATCAACAGCGTGCCCAAAACCATCATTGCGGTGGAGGTCGCCATCGCGCTGGCCCTGGCCGGCACGCTTTTCACCTACGATTTTCTGCCAAAACTGCTCTGCAGCGCCGCCGCTATTGTGATATACTGCCTTATGTACCGTGCCGAGCTGGTGCGCCTATGGCATCTGGCCATCGGCATGCTGAACCACCTTTTCCGCCGCAGCGGCGGGGGTGGGCCCGGCACCAGCGGCGGACACCCCGATACAAATTCAAACGGCTGGCAATACCACAAAGGAGACTGACCATGCGTTACTGTAAAAAATGCACCATGCCCGATACCCGCCCCGGCATTACCTTTGACGCCGAGGGCGTGTGCAGCGCCTGCCGCCACTACGAAGGCCGCGCCAAAGTGGACTGGGCCGCCCGCCGCGCCGAGTTTGAAGCCCTGTGCAACAAATACCGCGGCATGAACGGCCCCGGCGGGTACGACTGCGCCGTCGCCGCCTCGGGCGGGAAAGACAGCCACTACCAGGTACACGTGCTGAAAGAGGAGATGGGCATGAACCCCATCCTCTTCACCGTGGAGGACAACTTCCCCATGACCAACGCCGGCCGCCACAACCTGCAAAACATCAGCGAAGCCTTTGGCTGCACGCTTATTTCCTGCAAGCCCAACATCAGGGTGCAGAAGATTTTGATGCGCAAGTTCTTTGAGAAATACGGCAAGCCCACCTGGTATGTCGACCGCCTCATCTACACCTTCCCGCTGCACATGGCGGCCAAATTCAACACCCCGCTGCTGTGCTACGGCGAAAACGTCAGCTTTGAGTATGGCGGCGGCAGCGACGCCGAGACCTGGTCGGCCCGCGGGCAGATAGAAAACGGCGTGGCCGTGGGCATGCCCATGGAAGAGCTGCTGGGCGGCGGCGTCACCGAGAAAGACCTCAGCCTCACGCTGGCGCCGCCCAAGGCGGAGCTGGACAAGCTGGAGCCGTTCTACCTGTCCTACTTCCTGTCCTGGAACAGCTTCCGCAACTACCAGTTCAGCAAAAGCCGCGGCTTCCACGACCTGACCCACGAATGGGACCGCACCCACCACGCCGAAAACTTTGACCAGATAGACTCCCGCGCCTATCTGGTGCACTCCTGGCTGAAGTACCCCAAGTTCGGCCATGCCGCCGCCACCGACTACACCGCCCGCTACATCCGCTACGGCCTGCTCACCCGCGATGAGGCCATCCCCATCATCAAAGCCCGCGACGGCGCGCTGGACCCCCTGTGCGTGGAGGACTTCTGCCAGTTCTGCGGCTATACAGAAAGTGAATTTTGGGCAATCATTGACAAATTGTACAACCCCGAGCTGTTCGACAAAGATGCGTTCGGCCGCTGGGTATTAAAGGACCCTATCTGGGCACAATAACTTGAATACGCCAATTGTATAATTACAAATAGAATTTTTTATACTGTGATATACTAATTGTATGCTACAATGCCGCGCAACCCACCCAAAGGAGGCCGCCGCTTGACCGTTACCTACTACGAAGAACTGATGCAGGCGTTTGGCTGCACGGTCATCGACCGCATTGCGCTGGGCGCCTTTGAAGGCCTGCCCTACGACATCGAGCTGGAGGGCAAGGGCGAGGGCAAACAGAACTACCTCATCCGCTTTGGGCTGGAGGGCGATTTGCGCCCCGCGCGCGACGCGCTGAGAAAACAGCACATCCCCTACCTGCGCTGGCATATTGACGCCGATGCCGCCAATGACCCCGTGTTGGTGGGCGTGTTCCGTCCCCCCAGCGATTTCTACGTCAAGGCCGGCCTGCGGGATATTTTGCACGCCGCAAAGGCGGCCATAGATGAGGCCGACCTGCACCCGCCGCAGAACTGCCCGCTGTGCGGCCTGGCCGGCTGCGACAGCTATGCCTTTTTAAACGACAGCACCCGCCCCACCCACGCGGCCTGCCTGCAAAGCCGCCTGCTGCTGCCCGAGCAGGACAGCGTGCCCGTACAGAAGAAAAAAGGCTATGTGCCCACCGGCATCCTGGGCGCGCTGCTGGGCGCCTTTGTTGGCGCGCTGCCCAACTTCGCCTTTGTGCTCAACCAGGGGAAAATCTACTGGGCGTTGTATGCCTTCATCCCCATCCTCAGCGCACTGGTGTACCGGCTATGCCGGGGCAAGGCCAGCCGGCTCATCTCCGGCCTCAGTGTGCTGCTGGCATCGCTGCTGGCCACCTTCGCACTGGAGCAAGTCTTCTACTGGCTGGCTTACTCCACGGCCAAGGGCTATTACGTGCCCATTGCCACCAGCATGGCCAGCTATTTTGCCACCACCTCCTTCACCCAGGCCGTCAGCGACATGCTGTTCTGCCTCATCGCCCTGCTGGTGGGCTTCTTCGCTTCCACGGTCATCCTGCGGCGCTACGCCAACAGCGGCACGCGGCAGGACCGCATTGTGCGGGGCAGCACCTTTGTGCGGAGCAGCGCCTTTCCCATCAAGCCACCGGCCGATGACGCGGCGGCCAGTGCCACTGATACCACCGCTGAAACGCCAGAAACAACTGACAAGCACACCAGCCTTACAAATATGGACTTACCCAAGGGCGAAGGCGCACCCGATATTTCCGATGACCAAACCGACCCGTAACACCGGCACAACTTTGGCGGCGCTGCCCACCCGTTTGGTGGCGGCGCCCCTTACTTCTTACTTTTATACGCTATTTGAACAACAACAAACAGTATATTACCCATACAAATTTACATAAGGGAGCTTAAATGGACGACCATTCCACCCTGATTCCTTTCCCCGGCGAAGCGCCCGAAGAGACCGCTTTGCCCGTGCCCGGCCAGCCGCTTGAAACCCAGCCCGACGCCCCCCAGAAAGTGCTGCTGCTGGGCATAGACTTGGGCCAGTACGACGCCGAGCGCAGCATGGCGGAGCTGGCCGCTCTGGCCGAGGCCAACGGCATGGAGCCGGTGGCCGAGCTGCTGCAAAAACGCCAAAAGCCCGACCCCGCCACCCAGCTGGGCGCCGGCCGCCTGGCCGAGGCCAAGCTGCTGGCGGCCAACCTGGGCGCCGGGTGGGCCATTTTTGACGGCGAGCTTTCCGGCAGCCAGCTGCGCAACCTGGAAAACCACCTTAAAATCCCGGTGCTGGACCGCACCCTGCTCATTCTGGCCATCTTCAAAAACCGCGCCACCACCCGCGAGGGCAAGCTGCAAACCGAGCTGGCCACGCTGGAGTACCGGCTGCCCCGCCTGGCCGGGCTGGGCACGGCGCTCAGCCGCCAGGGCGGCGGCGGCGCGGGCGGCGGCGGCGCGCGGCGGGGCGGCGGCGAAACCATGCTGGAGTACGACCGCCGCTACATCCGCAGCCGCATTGCCGTGCTGAAACGCCGGTTGGCTGCACTGGAAAAGCAGCGCGACGAAACCCGCCGCAGCCGCGAAAAAAGCGGCGTGCCGCTGGTGGCGCTGGTGGGCTACACCAACGTGGGCAAAAGCAGCCTGGTAAACGCCCTTACCGGCAGCGCAATTGGTGCGGCCGACATGCTGTTTGCCACGCTGGACCCCACCGCCCGCCGCCTCACCCTGCCCGACGGCCTGGGCGTGGTACTGGTGGATACCGTGGGCTTTGTCTCCCGCCTGCCGCACAAGCTGGTGGAGGCCTTTAAAAGCACGCTGGAGGCCGCCAAATACGCCGACCTGCTGCTGCTGGTGTGCGACGCCGCCGACCCCGAGGCCCAAACCCAGCTGGCCATTACCGGCGAGGTGCTGGCAGACCTGGGCATTGGCGCCTATGTTCCACGTCTCATCGTATATAACAAGTGCGACAAGGTGCTCGGCTTTACCCCGTTTGACGCCGCCGCCCTGGCCGTGAGCGCCCACACCGGCGAGGGGCTGCCCCGCCTGCTGCAGGCCATCACCGACGCGCTGGCCGCGCGCATGCGCCGGCTGAAGCTGCTGCTGCCCTATGGCAAGCTCGCCCTGGCCGACACCCTGCGCAGCCACGGCGCCGTTACGCGGGAGGACTTCCGCGCGGACGGCGTGTACTACGAGGCCAACGTGGAAGCCGCCAGGGCCCACCTGTTCGAGCCCTACCTCTGCTACCTGGAGGAAACCGAGACATAAAAGCGGCGCGCCGGCAAACGGCCGTGCATATAAAAAAGCCAAAACAATCGCCGATGGAACATACCCATCGGCGATTGTCAATGATACTTAAACCACTTCAAAACCGCCCGAAGGGCGGTTTTGAAGCCGTTCATAGTCAAACGCACACCCGCGGGGTGTGCTGGCAGGCTTCGCCTGCCAGCTTGAAAACCGTTTCGGTTTTTATGTGGTTTGACCATATTATTCAATTCCAGGAATCGGTCTCTTCAAAATGGCGAACCAAGCGGTTCGCCGTATGCGTTATGGCACCAGGAAAACGCTGGCTTTCCAACAACTTCAGCGCATTTCTTGTTTTGGCCGGGCCGGGCATCAGCTTAAAGCTGAATTCAATTTCTCCGTTGGCAATGGTTTCTTCAAAGTGGCATTGCGCATAGTCTGCGTCTGTCAGGGCAACCAGTTCGATATCACGCGAAGCGGCGAAACAGATAATATTGCGGATGTTAAAATGTTTTAAAAATGCGTATGCCGCGGCAATCCGTTCAACCGTATTGGTGCCTCTCAAAATTTCATCAATAAAGAAGTAGCAAAAACCGGGTGCTTCCGCCATGTTGACAAGCCGCTTCATCGCTTTGATTTCAGCAATAAAATAACTGTCTCCCTCAACAATATTGTCGGAAACCGCCATGGCTGTAACGATATTGGAGTGCCGCAGCCTGATGGACTTTGCACAGCAGGTGTTTATGGCCTGCGCAAGAATGAGGTTTACAGCAATGGACTTGATGAAGGTGGACTTGCCCGAGGCGTTTGATCCGGTAACCAAAACCCCGCATGATACATCTATGCTGTTCGGCACAGCCATTTCAAGCAGTGGATGGTAACAGGCTTCCGCCATGAATCTTCTGGTGCCTATGTATTCCGGTTTTGTGTGGTACGGTAAACTGGCACGGAAAGAGGACACAGAACAGGCAATGTCTATTTCCCCTATCAGGTCATACATTTTTGACAAGGTCGCCGTCTCTTTCTGCGCAAACCGCGCCACCCTGAAATAACTTAAAATCGGCACCAAGAAAAGTGCTGTCAGGTCGGGTATCCCCATTTTTTCACTGGCGTCAGAATAGCGCATCAGGAAAAATGGAAGCTCCGCTTTTTTGCAGACGGCCAAACACTTTTTCAGCTGGTCTGCAAGTTCAGCGTCCAGCGGCGCCACCAGGGGCAGTAGCTTCTTTGTCCAGTGGGCAAGGCTTGACAGGGGATACGCCAATCGGTACGAGAGGATTTGGGACTTCAGAATATAGGTCAGGAGAAAATTTACCACAAGGGATACAAGCAGGAGGATCCCACCCACAGCATTGCTGATGGGCCACAATAAAAGCGCAGCCAGCGGAAGCAAGGCAAGCGCCATGGCAGCATATTTGTATGGAAGCGCCAAGTCTTCCGGGTGCAATGTCAGGGTTTTCATGGAATAGTAGTGGTCACGCCCAATCAGCTTGAGATAATGGGCAATGCCAAACATGGTTTGTGGCGCCGCAGAAAAATGCTCGGCCAAATTTTCTTGCCGGGCAATTTCCGCTTCGGTGGCCAGGGTCCTCAGGCGTTTATACAAAAGAATATCGCCGGCTTCGCACCAGCAGGCATTGATCCGCTGATAAATCGCGTTCAAATCCACATTATTCCATGTATGGTCGTCAATTTTGTGGGTTACACCATACTTTTCTGTGTAGCTGCTCCAATAATCTTCTGCACGGCCCAGGCTTTTTGCCTTCCGGAATTGCTCCAAATGCCGCCTTGACATCTTTTCTCTGCGCTTTTCGTTTTGAATAATAACGCACGATGGAAATCACGCTGCCAACAGCGACAATAACCATTATCACAATAATCAGGATTTTGTAGTCCATGTGGTTTCTCCCTGCCAGAGGCAGCTTCGGGCCGCACAAAGCTGCGCGCCAATTACCGCCTGCGCGGTATATACAAAACCGGGGCCGCCAGCTTTGACAGCCCCGATGGATGCTTCCTATGTGCCGCCGCCCGCCTCACAGCTTTTCCGCCGCCCCGGCAGGGCAGGCTGCTTTTATGGCGTTTCGCCCTCGGGGGCGGCGGTACTGGCCAATTCCGCCACGCTGGCCACCAGCCCGGCCAGGTTCTGTATCTCGCTGGGAATGATCAGCTTGGTGGCGCGGCCATCCGCCACCACCGCCAGGGCGTCCAGGCTTTTCAGGGTAAGCACCTGCTGGGTGGGGTGGCTCTCGTTCAGCATGCGTATGGCGTCGGCCTGGGCGCGCTGCACCGTCATGATGGCCTGGGCCTCACCGTCGGCCTCGCGGATGCGCTGCTCGCGCACGGCGTCCGCCCGCAGAATGGCGCTTTCCTTTTCGCCCTCGGCCACCAGAATGGCGCTGCGCTTTTCGCCCTCGGCCCGCAGTATCGCCTCACGCCGCTGGCGCTCGGCCTTCATCTGCTTCTCCATGGCGTCCTGTATCTCGCTGGGCGGCAGAATGTTTTTCAGTTCCACCCGGTTCACCTTGATGCCCCACTTGTCGGTGGCCTCGTCCAGCGTGGCGGTGATTTTGGTGTTGATCACATCGCGGCTGGTGAGCGTATGGTCCAGCTCCAGCTCGCCAATGATGTTACGCAGGGTGGTGGCCGTCAGGTTCTCTATAGCGCTGATGGGCCGCTCCACACCGTAGGTGTAGAGCTTGGCATCTGTTACCTGAAAGAACACCACGGTGTCTATCTGCATGGTCACGTTGTCGCGGGTGATTACCGGCTGGGGGTTGAAGTCCACCACCTGCTCCTTCAGCGATACCTTTTTGGCCACGCGCTCAATAAACGGGATCTTGAAATGCAGCCCCGCTTCCCAGGTGGTGTTGTATACGCCCATGCGCTCCATCACATAGCTGGAGGCCTGGGGCACAATTTTGATATTGGATATAACCACTATCAGAAGAATTAATACCACAACGCCTAAAATTATCCATCCAACCATAGCTTTCCCTCCCTGTTATCTCCATCCGCTTTCGATTATGGCGCCCGTATGCCGCACAGCCGCCCGGCTATGCCCCGGTGGCCCAGCCTGTCAGCCTGCCGCCAGGCTTGGGTCTTCGGCCGGTGTTACCACCAGCTTCACACCGTCAATGCGCTCCACCCGGCAATAGCTGCCGGCCGGCAGCACGGTGCTGGCGCAGGCGGTCCATTCCAGGCCTTCCAGCAGCACGCGGCCAAAGCGCTCGGGGCGTATCTCCCGCACCACTTTACCAATCTTGCCCACGTTGGCATCGGCGTTGGTGGGCACACGGCGGTTACCCACCAGCTTGCGCGCTACCGGGCGCAGGGCCAGCAGCGCAACAATGCTGACGGCCAGGAACGCCACCACCTGCACGGCAATAGCCCCCGGCCAGGCCAGCGAGATGAGCAGCGCCACCAAGGAACCGGCGCAGAACCAGATACTCACCAGCGCGGCGGTAGAGGCCTCCACAATCAGGAACACCGCCAGCAGTACCAGCCATATAATCTGTACAATCTCCATAGCGAACCCTCCCTTCGCCCGGGCAAACCATTTTTGAAAGGCTTTACATCGCCGGCCCGTTACTGTTATTATACCCTAAAAGGAAGCCTGCCGCAAATGCACAGGCCCCTTTGAAAGCTTTTTTGTATGAACTAATTGTTAATTTTTTGCCAAGCCGATTTCAAGCGGCTAACCGCAAGAATTGGAGGCCCCATGCAAACACCCCTTCCCCCGCAAACCCCCCGCCCCGGCACAGGCGCCCCGCCGCCCAACCCCTACGCCAAGGTGCCCATTGCCCGCCGCAAAAAACGCCTGGCCACCGGCTGGATCGTCCTCATCATTGTGGGGGCGGCCATTGTGGTGGCCGGCGTGGTGCTGCTGTTTTTTATGCTGAACACCGGCCTGCCCGGGCGTGACCGCTACGCCTTGCCCGAAACCGCACCCCAGCCCACCATGGTCTCCGGCGAGGTGCTGGCCCTGGCCGTGGACCCGCCCGACCCCTTCCTGAGCGCGGACGACCTGCGGGCCTATTTTACCGCCGCGGCCGACTTTGCCGAGAGCGCCGGGGCCAACACCCTGATATTCGACGCCAGGCAGGGCCTCACCGTCTGGTGGCGGGACGGCACCTTCCCCACCTTTGAGGGCGTGGCCGTGCAAGATACTGCCGCCACCCTGCACGACCCCGTGGCCATACTGGCCGAGGTGCTAAAGGGCCGTGGCATACAGCTGTGGCTGTCTATCAACGCCTACGCCGGCGGCGAGCTGCCCTACAACGCCGAGGGCGAAGTGGCCGAGCTGGCTGCCGCCCAAAACACCACCGCCTTTGCCCCCGGCGCAGCCGACTACGAAAAGCTGCTCACCGAAAGCCTGGCCCTACTGCCCAAGCGCTATGCCATCAGCGGGTTTGTGTTCACCGCGCCCGAAGGCGCCACCCCCGCCGACGAGGCCGCCTTTGCCCAGATGCTAACCGGCCTGAACAGCGCGATGACCGGGCAGGACAGCCTGCGCCCCATGGCCCTGGCCTACACCGAGGGCGCCTTGACCGACGGCTTCGCCAACACCCTGCTGGCCGATGGCACCGTTGGCCGCCTGATGCCCACCGTGGCTTTTGCCAACCCGGCCACCGCCAACGTGCACCTGCTGGCCAACGCCGCCGAGTCTACCGGCGAGCCCGCCGACCCAACCGGAGACCCCGCCGACCAAGACCCCGGCGATGACGGCGAAACCAGTTCGCCCAGCGACACAAGCGGTGCTGATGATAATCCCGCTAACTCAACCGGCGAGCCGGCTAACTCGAATGCGGAACCCGCTAACCCGGTGGGTGCTGCCACCCGTTTGCCAAGCCTGAATGCTGCCCTTGCCACCTATACAGATTTGCCCGCCAACAGCCTGCTGCTGGCGCCCCCCGCTGGCGGCACCACCGACTTATGGTTCTTTGCCGGGCGCAACCTGAACGCCTACGCCGGCGCGCTGCTGGGCCACTGGCCCGCCAGCAGCGATGCCACCGCCACCGCCCGGCTGGCCAGCCTGCTGCAGCCGGTAGAAGACGCCACCCTGCCCGCAGGCTTTGCCATCCCGCAGATATTGGGCGTAAACTACCCCGCTCAGAATGCCCGCATCACCACCGAGGGCCTGTTCATCATGGGCACCAGCGACCCCGCCCAGCCCCTGCAGATGAACGGCGAGGAGGTGCCCGCCCGCGGCGTGAACGGCGCCTTTGGCATTGGCGTTACGCTGGAGGACGGCGAAAACAGCTTCACCTTCACCCAGGGCGACAAGGAACTGACCCTGCACGTGGAGCGCACCACCACCGGCACTGGTGGCGGCACCGGCACCGGCGGCGGCACCGCACCAGCCCCCGACCCCGAGGCCGAGGAGGGCCAGGCCGTGCGCGTCACCGCGCTGATTGCCAGCGCCCTGCAAGACCCCGACGACGACGGCAGCATGAACGAGACCTTCCACAGCGGCGCCGTGGCCGTGGTGGAGGAGAGCGTACCCACCTGGCGCGGCGGCGCGCCCACCTGGGCCTACAAGCTGAAAAGCGGTGACTATCTCCTGGCCAAAAACTGTGCGTGGATTGACGGCGACGGCCGCAGCGCCTTCACCGGCATCACCGCGCTGGACGACGGCGGCGGCGAGTGGCTCACCTTTGAGGGCTTGGGCACCCCGGCCGGCTATGTGGCCTGGGGCAATGAGGACGGTACCCTCACCCTCACCTTCTACGACACCACCCTGGCTCTGCCCGACGGCTTCAGCAGCGGCCTGGTGGCCGGCGCCAGCGCCCAGCAGCAGGACGACCACGTGGTGCTCACCCTGCAAACCACCGGCATCTGGGGCTACAGCCTGGAGTACGCCGACGGCCAGACCCGCCTCTACCTGAAAAAGCCGCCCACCCTCAGCAGTGACCCCGCCCGCCCGCTTGCCGGGGTGCATGTGCTGCTGGACGCCGGCCATGGCGAGAGTGACATTGGCGCGCCGGGCATCATGGGCGAGGGCGCCGCCCCCAACGAAAAGGACGTGAACCTGGCGCTGGCCCAGGCCATTGCCTACCGCCTGCGCCAGCTGGGCGCCGAGGTGAGCATGACCCGCGCGGGCGACACCGCCCTGAGCCTGGACGACCGCCTGGAAGCCCAAACACTGCTCAAGCCCGACTTTTTTATCTCGGTGCACCACAACTCCATGCTGCTTACCCAAGACCTCAACCACATCTACGGCACCCAGGTCTACTATTATCATCCGTATAATACGCCCAATTCCAAACAGTATGCACAAAACCTGATAGACGCCGTGGCCACCGCCACCGGCCGCCCGGGCGGCGACGCCCGCTGGAGCTACTTCTATGTAACGCGCACCACCGTTTGCCCGTCGGTGCTGTTCGAGTATGGCTTCATGGTGAACCCCGAGGAGTTCGAGCAGATAACCAGCACCGACGGCCTTTACGCCGCCGCGCTGGCCACCGCCGACGGCATCATCGCTTCGCTGCCCGCTGCGTAACCGGCAAACCAAAACCGCTTCCAGGCGAGGGTTCTCTTCCTCTGGAAGCGGTTTTTTATTGAGGCGTGATGCCAGTGCGGCTTCAAAGCATTCATTTTCAGGCCGGGCGCACCAGACGCACCGCACCTCAAAGGGCGGTGTTACGCACGCCCGTTGCCAATGGCATGCGGGCGGGGCCGGCGTGCCGGCCAGCAGTGCCTGCCGCTTGAAAGCAGGCATGATTTTCAAATACATCCACTATACAAGAACGTCCGGCGGCGGCCCATCTTTTGCCAAAATGGCATACCACACACTGTCGCAAATGCCTTGGTTGCTCCAGTCGTCCTGCCGGTGGGTGCCCTCGTACCGCATGCCGCAGGCCTGCATCACCCTGCCGGAGTTCGGGTTGCGTGGGTCGTGGCGGGACTCTACCCGGTTCACCCCCACCTGCCCGAAGAAAAACTGCAGCATGGCCGCCAAAGCCTCTGTCATAATGCCCTGCCGCCACCACCGCCTGCCCAGGCAGTAGCCAATGTGCACCATCCTGATGGCGTCGTCCCGCTCCACCACGCCAATGCTGCCAATGGGCTCCGGGCCGTTTTCCTTCAGCACAATGGCCCAGTTGTAGAAGCCGGGTTCCGCGTAGTGGCTCGTCCAGTCCCGCAGCACGTCGCGGCTCACTTCCACACTGGCATGGTGGGGCCAGCGCAGGTACTTGGTCACCTCGGGGTCGCACGCCCAGTTGCGGTACATCGCGTCGGCGTCTGCCATTGTAAACTGGCGCAGCACAAGCCTGTCGGTCTCCAGCCTTTTGGTTCCCAGATGTTCCATCCCATTATCCTTTCAGCCAATGGCAATATTGTAACCCGGCAATACCGCCCCGATGCCTGGAGTCTGTTTTCAAATCTCCAAAACGCCCAAATCCAGCGTTTTCGGCGCCCCTGCCGCGTGGCTTTGCCTTGCAAACCACCAGGGTTTGCGGCGGAAAAGCGCCCTGCAGGGCCACCAACTCCGCTCGGCTTTGGCCATTTCTCCCATTTGAAAACAGACTCTTGCGCATGGGCCGGCGCACCCATGGCGGGCAGCGTAAAGGTGCTAGCCCGGCGCGCCGCAGTCGCTGCAGCGGCCGTGGTGCTGGTCTATCACCCCGCCGCAGGCCCCGCAGAGGAAGCGCTGCCGCTGGGCGGCCAGAAACGCAGGCATATCGCGGCGGGCGTCCTCGCCGTTTTGTATCAGGTCTATGCCATAGTGGCCGCTGTAGCGCCTGCTCAAATCCTTTATCCGGGCGCAGGGAAAGCGGCTGCATTCAAAGCACCATTGCAGGCCCTTTTCAAACGCGCATTTTTTCTTCACGCAGTTCTGGCAGCTTTTCCGCTTGTGCGCCTCGTGGGGCGCGCGGCACCCCGGGCAGGGGTTTTTCACGCTCAAGTAAGCGCTGCACGCCAGGCAGTTCACCCCGCAGGGCGCCACCAGCCCGCCGGCGATGGTCAAAGGCATTTTCATAGCTAGGAGGTTCCTTACAGGGCACTTGCCATAAATATAGATATATGTTATTCAAGCCGTATAATCAATCATCCGCTGTATTACAGTGCCACCACCGCCCGCCAGCGGTGGTTTTTCATGTCCACGCAGCCGTTGGGGCGGAAGCATACGCCCTCTGCCTCCAGCAGCGTGCGCTGCCCGGCCCAGCCGGGTGCGGTGCGGCCCTGCGCGTTCACCACCCGGTGGCAGGGCAGGTCATCGGGTGCGTTTCGCAACGCCCGCCCGGCCCGGCGCGCCCAGCGCGGCCCACCGGCCAGCAGGGCCAACTGGCCGTAGCTGGCCACGCAGCCGGGTGGTATCCGGGCCACCAGCGCCAATATCTTTTGTTCAAAGCCGTCGCCTGCCGCCATATGCGTGTCCTCTCGTTGCAAACCTTAAAGCGGCTGACAGGTGGGGCAAAAATAAACGCTGCCGCCCATGTATGCCTGCTTTACCACCGCCGCCCCACAGATGGGGCAGGGGGCCTTGGCGGTTTTGGCGCACAGCAGTGTTTGGTAGCCGCCGGGGTTGCCATACAGGTCTTTTTCGGTGTTGCGCCCGCCTTGGGTGGTCATATCGGCCAGCGTGGCCTTCACCTGGGCAAACAGCTTGTCGCGCGTGGCATCGTCCATCTGGCCCACCTTGCGCTTGGGGTGTACGCCGGCCAGCAGCAAAATATCCTGCAGCACGCCGTTGCCCAGGCCGGGAATGCGCTGCTCGGTGGCCAGCAGGGCCTTGGCGCTCAAGGCCAGCTTGGCCTCGGCCAAAATCGTCTCAAAATACGCCCGGTCAAAAGCGTCGCTCAGCGGCGAGGGCTTCTCCAGCGCCACGCGGTAGTAGAAGTTGTCGTCGCTGTCATCCACATGCACCCAAAGCCCGCCGTACATCTGCACGCTGCACTGCAACGCAGCGCCGTCGTCCAGCTCCACCAGCAGCTGATGTTTATCGGGGCGCTTCTCACCTGCCGCGTACAGCCGTACGTTCACGCCGTCGTGCAGGCGCAGCGCCGCGTTGCCGGCATGCAGGCGCACATAGCCGCCAAAGGCGTCGGCGCCGGTAATGGCCTTGCCCTCCAGCATGGCGGGGTACTGGTCCACTTCGTCGGAGAAAAACGCGAACTTATGGGGCGAGTGCCCCACCACCACCCGGGTGATCGTGCGCCCGGTAATGGCCGTATCCATCTGGCGCGCAATCGTCAATGCTTCCGGCAGTTCCAGCATGGCAGGCCTCCTTCATCATTTTGTTGGCGTGTATATTCTCCGGCTACGCCGGCTGGCAGCTTGGGCAAAAGCACACGCTGCCGCCCATAAAGCTTTGCTTGGCAATGGGGGTGCCGCAGCGGGGGCAGGGGCCCTTCAGCAGGGCCTTGTTCAGCAGTGCTTTGTAGCCGCCCGGCCGGCCAAACAGGTCCCCCTCGGTGTCGCGCCCGCCCTTGGCCGTCATGTCGGCCAGCACGCTTTTTATCAGCGTGTACAGCTTGTCGCGCTGGGCGGCGTCCAGCTTGGCCAGCTTCTTCTTGGGGTGCACGCCGGCCAACAGCAGAATATCCTGCAGGCAGCCGTCGCCCAGCCCGGGAATGGCCTGCTGGCCAGCCATCATCGCCTTTACGTTCATGGATGGCTTGGCCCCGGCCAGCAGCGCCTCAAACCAGGCGCGGTCAAACGCGTCCGTCAGCGGCGAGGGCATCTCTTTCGCCGCCCGGTAGTAGACGTTCTCGTGGTCGTCGTTTAAAAAGGCAAACAACGCGCCATACGTTTGCACACTGCATGTCAGCGCCGCGCCATCGTCAAACTCCAGCATCGCGCTGTAGCGCGCGGGCTGCTCCGCGCCGGGCGCATGGTAGCGGATGGTCACCCCGTCGCCCATCAGCAGCGCCGCTCTGCCGGCGTTCAGGCGCACATAGCTGCCAAAGGCATGGGCGCCGTCCACCACCTTCTCGCCCAACACCACCGGGATATTTTCCACCGCAGCGGAAAGAAAGGTGGTTTGCTGGGTGGGGTGCGCGGCAATTACATGCAAAATCTTCCGCCCGGTAAGCGTCTCGCGTATCTGGCGGGCAATGGTGGTGGTTTCGGGCAGTTCCATCATGGCACATCGCTCCATTCTATTCAGGATAGGGCCCGAAGGGCAAAATTTGGCTTGCATAATAGCATCTTGCCTACGGCAACATGCTACAGCAAACAAATGGGGCCCTATGGGCCGAGCCGGGCTTGCGAAGCAAACCGGCGAGCCCGCGCCCGGTTCTGGGGTGCCCCAAAGGGGCGCACCAGAACCGCAAGAGGCGGCAGTATGCCGCCGAGGCGTGGGTTGGCCCAAAGAGGCAAAAATTGGTTTGAATGGCGGCATAGCGCCTATGGCAAACAACCTTTCACGCGTCTGGCGAAAGGCACCCAAACGGGGCGCGCCTGAGCCGCTGGCCTGCTGCCGAAAATACAAAAACGGCCGGCCACACAGTGCCAGCCGCAACCTTATTATACTATCTACCCGCCAGTATGCGCAAACCCTAGCGGGCAAAGCCCCGCAGCGCCAGGCGCTCCTTGGCCAGCAGCACGGCCCCGGCGGCGCCGTCGCGGCGGGGGGGCACGCATTGCAACTCGGGGTACAGTTCAGAAATGCGCTTTTTAAAGGCCACGCCCACAAAGGCATCGTTCAGCAGCACCTGCCCGGCCACCGCCAGGGTTCCCTTTTGCATGGCCAGCTTCTTCACCACCGGCTCCACCAGGTCTATCAGCTGGGCCACCGTGCGCTGCACAATGTCCAGGGCCACACGATCGCGCACCTGGCAGGCCAGAGACAAGCTGTCGGCCAAATCGCAGATATCATCGCTGGTGGGCGTGCCGCTGCGCAGCAGCCGGCCCAAATCGGCCCGGCCGGCCAGGCTGAACTTGCGGTACACGTGGCTGGTCAGGTGGGTCAGGCGGCCGCGGCCGTCGCTGGCGCGGGCCACCACCCGCAGTATCTCGCGGCCTATCGCATAGGCCGAGCCATCGTCGTCGGCCAACTGGCCCAGCCCGCCCGTGCGGTGCTGCACGCCCAGGGCGTTCTGCCCAAAGCAGGCCGAAGCGTTGCCCGACAGCAAAATGGCCCCCTTCTTGCCCTCCAGCGCGCCGGCCAGGGCAATCTGCTCGTCGCCTATCAGCAGCGCGTCGCCGGTGTAGCCGCAGCGGCGCATCACACCGCGCAGGGCGGGGTCCAGCCTCACGCTGGTCTCCTGCCCTTGCAGGCCCGCCACGCCGGCGCATACCTGTATGCAGCTTTTAACGGGGTACCCTGCCAGCTGGGCCGTTACAAAGGCCTCGGCCAGGTTGTGGGCCACTTCGTCCTCGCTGGCGCAAAACAGGTTGATGGCCCCCACCGTAAAGGTTTGCATCACCACGCCTGTGATGGTGGCAATGTTCACGTGGGTCACGCTGTCCGCGCAGGACATGCCCATGATATAATCCATGGCGCGCAACCCCCTTTCGCTGGCGGCAAATCACCGCAAATCCACAACATGTTGTGTCTTATAGTACTGCATTAGGCTACATTTTGCAAGTGTAGCGGCCAAAATACCTGAAAAAGTAACATTAAATTTGCATTTATTCCCCTGTTTGGCACCCACACAAATGCCCCTGCCACAGGTAACCACCGTGGCAGGGGCCATAAAACGGAAAGGGTCTGTCCCGTCAGCCCTGTGGCCCAAAAACATCCACAAAGTAGCCGGCTATCTCTTCCAGCACGGCGGTTTCGTGCGGCGCCTTCAGGCCGGCACTGGCCAAAAGGTCGGTAAAAGGCTGGTTCTGATCGGCACGTATCAGCTTCATATAGGTGTCCACGGCGGCGTCCCAATCCTGCTGGCTCTCGGCCCATATCTGCAGGGCGCTCACCGCGCTGGTTACATAGCTGATGGTATAAAACGGCGCGTCGAACAGGTGCGTCACCTGGAACCAGGAGCCGTCGGAGCCGTTGTCGTCGGCAAAATAGCTGCCAAAGCCATAGTCCTCCAGCAGTTGGCCATACACCTGGCCAATGGCAATATAATCCAGATTATCCATACTGTAGATGGTCTGCTGGAACTCCTCCAAAAGGCTCTGGTAGGTCAGCACGTTCATAAAGTCCTGCAGGCTGGCCATCGTGGCTTCCTCACCGTACATCGTAAAGTCGCCATACTGCTTATGCATCAGCAGCTCCAGCCCCTGAGAGTAGGTCTCGGCAATGTCCAGGTTGCCCACCACGGTGGTGTCGTAGCGCAGCCAGTCGTCATAAAAATGGCCAAACTCGTGCATCAGCGTGGTGGTGGAGGCAAAATCGTCCGTCCAGTAAAAGAAGATGAACGGGGCGTCCCAGCCGTACAGCTCGGTGGTGAAGCCCACGCCGTCCTGCTTGCCGGCCGAGGGGGCCAGGTCGTACAGCCCATACTCGGTCATGAAGCTCCACGCCTCGGCCAGCTCGGCGTCCACCTCGGCCAGGGCGGCGGGCATCTGGTTCATCGCCGCCTGCATCTGTACCTGGCCGGCGTTGTAGCTGGTGCCGTAAACATCCTCCAGCAGCGGCACAAACAGCCGCTTGCTCTCGGTGCACAGCTGCAGGGCGTCGGCGGGGCTGTAGTCTCGGGTGTAACCCAGGTAGTACATATCGGCCGGGCTGTCAAAGCCCAGCGTGCTGGCCGTCTGCTTGTCCAGCTCAATCATCTTCACATACAGCTCGCCAAATGCGGGGGCATTCTGGCTGTAATATTCCGACAGCAGCATGTAATAGTCCATACCGCCCAGCGCATTGATATCCGCCATGGTGTATTCCACGCCGTCGTAGGTGACGGTAGCGGTGGTCAGCATCTTGTTGTAGTCGGTATTCAGCTGGTTGCGTTCCTTTTTGTAGGCTTCCACCGCGCTGGAGTTCAGGCGCAGGCCGTCCACGATGGACTGGTAGACATAGGCGCCCACCTTGTCGCGGTAGGCGTCGGCATGGGGCCCTTCCACAATGGCGCGGTTGTAATCGTTCACCAGGTTGGAAAGCTCCACCGACGCCTCATCAAGGGTGCGGTACTCCTCCTCGAAGTAGGTGTCGTTCACGTCGTGGTACTTTTTCAGCATGGCCAGCGTGCGCATGGTGTAGAAATTGGAGTAAAGGGCATCCACCTCTTTTTCCACCGTCAAGATATCGTCGATGCTGCCGGCGTTCTGTACGTCGGCGGTCACCTCGGCCATGCGTGTCTTCATGCCCGCCACGTCGGGGCGTTCGTACGCCATTTCGCTGTAGGGAATGGTGTCGCGCGTGCTGTTACCGGTACTGCCGGATGTGCCGCCGTCTGTGCCGGGCAGCTTGGTGCCGCAGGCGGTAAAAATGAACACCACACACAGCACCAGTGCCAAAAATCCTGCTGTCTTTTTCGTTCTCATGTTGTTTCCTCGTCTCTTTTAATCCCGCTCTTTGTCGCGGTTTTTTTGCTTCTCCAGGTAGGGCTGCAGCTGGCCCAGGGCGCGCACGTGCTGGATATCCTCCAGCACCCCGTCGTAATAGGCGCGCATTTCGGCCAGGCTGATGTCAAAATGCAAATTGGGGTCGTTGAAGAACGCGTCGTCGTACTGCATATAGTTTTGCATGCGGGCGGCTGCCACGGCGGGGTCGGCCGGCTGGGTAAACACCGTGGTGGCGCGGGGAATGTCTACCGTGCGGGGGTGTATGCGCCGGCCCCCTGCCAGGTACCGCAGCCACAGCGCCCAGTCCTCGTGGGCCTGCATGCTTTCGTCAAAGCCGCCATAGCGGCGGAACAGCTCTTTTTTAAACACCACACCCGATATATGCACCTGGCAGGCCTGCGCCATGGTGAAAAGATCCAGCCGGTCTATGTGGATGGCCTCGCACCGTGCCACGGTGTAGGGCCAGGGGGCTGGGCCGGTGGGCTGAATCTTCATGGCCATCGCGTTGCAGATGACAAGATCGGCCCCCGGGTGGGCGGCGGCCTGCGCGGCCACCAGCTCCAGGTGGTCGGGGTAGAAAAAGTCGTCGTCGTCCAGCAGGTTGATAAAGTCGCCCGTGGCCATCTCAAAGCCAATATTCCCCGCCCGGCTGCGGCCCACGTTCTGGCCGGTGGCATGGTAACATAGGGGCAGGTGGGCATACGCCTCCCGCACCATACGCCGGCTGGTGGGCGCGCCGTCCTCCACCACCACCACCTCGTAGTTTTGGTAGGTTTGGTTGGCAATGCTTTGCAGCGCATCGCGCAGCATATCGGTGCGGTTGTGGGTGCGCACCACCACGGAGATTTTGGGGCCGTCCCGCACGCGCTTGGGCAGCAGGGCCGTGCCCCGCAGGGGGGCGTCCATACCGCCTTGCCCCTGCGCGGCCTGCCGGGCGGCCTGGGGCGCGCGGTGGTTCCACAGCCCCATTGCAGCACCAAAGTGCTGCAGGTACTGTCGCATCAGCACGCGGCGCACACCGGGGTAGTGCCGGGGGGTCTTCATGGTTTGGCGGTAGGCGCGGTCGGCTTTGCGCACCTGGGCAAAATCGCCGTACTTGTAGCTCAGCATCAGCGGGCCCAGCTGGGCGGCGGCATAGGCGGCAAGGTCCTCGTCGGGCGGCGGCGGGGTGTGCACCACAGCGCCGGGCAGGTGGTATAGCCCCCAGCCCGCGCCCCGCAGCCGGAAGGAAAGGTCCAGGTTGGCCGCGCGGCCCTGCAAGCGGGTGTCATAGCCGCCGGCGGCGGTGTAGGCCTCCCGCCGCACCAGCATGGCGGCGCCGTCCATATAGGGGGTGGCCAAGTTCACCGGGTCGATGTGCTGCTGGGTCTCGCAGGGCAGTTGCCGGCACTCAAAGCCGCCGGCGTCGGGCCGGCAGGCAATGGCCAGCTGCGCGGCGTCAAAAAAATCGGCCTCGGGCTCGGCGCCCTCTTGCACAAAAAGCAGCCAGGGCGCGCCGCCCGCGCGGGCGGCCGCGGCCCTTTCGGCCACCGGGCCGCCCACAGTATATCGTATCACATCAAACACCGGTTTGCACCTCTTGATGTCCAAATTTCACAGCACGCTCACCCTTTTGCCACAATGCTTACGTACGGCCATGGGCGTCGCGGTTGCCGTGGTAGTCCAGATACTCGGCCAGCTTGGCCTCGCCCTCGCTTTGCAGGTGGGCTATGTCGGCAATCATGCCGTCGTAAAAATAGCGCAGATCGGCCAGCGTTACCTCATAGTGGAACTGCGGGTCGGCCAAAATCCCGGCGTAGCTCTTGTGGTAGTGGTCGGCCCGGCGGTCGGCGTCCTGCTGGCCGGCCGGCAGAATGAACATCGACGTGGCGCGGTGGATATCCACATGCCGGGGGTCGATGCGCCTTGCCACCTTTAAAAACCGCAGCCACATGGCCCAGTCCTCGTAGCCGTCTATGTCCTCGGCCAGGCCGCCACAGCGCTGGTACAGGCTTTTTTTAAAGATGGCGCTCTGGATGGGGATCTGGCAGGTTTGGCACATGGTGAAAACGTCCACCCGGTCGAACCGGAACAGGTCGATGTGCCGGATGGCGTAGCGGTAGGGATCCTCGCTCAGCACCTCCACCTGGGCCACCATCGCCCGGCCAATCACAAGGTCGGCCTCGGGGTGGGCGGCAGCCGTGGCGGCCATCAGCTCCAGGTGGTCGGGGTAGAAGTAATCGTCGTCATCCAAGAAATTCAGGTACTCGCCCCCGGCCATGTCCAGCCCCAGGTTACCCGCTTTGCCCCGGCCCACCGGGGTGCCAGTGGCGTGGTAGCGTATGGGCAGGTGGGCAAACTCCTCCGCCACCATCTGCTGGCTGGTGGGCGCGCCGTCCTCCACCACCACTATCTCGTAGTTGGTATAGGTTTGGTTGGCAATGCTTTGCAGTGCGCCGCGCAGCCGCTGGGGGCGCTTGTGGGTGCGTATCACCACGCTGATCATCGGGCCATTCGTAACATGGGTTTCCAGCACCGCCCGCCCACGCTGGGGCGCAAAGTCGCCTGCCAGCTGTGCCGGGGCATTATGGTACAGCGCCCGGTGCTTAAAACGCCAGAACAAAAACGGCCACAGCGCCAAGAAATGCCCCAGGTAATTGGCCGCCATCATCCGGCGCACCCCGGGGAAATGCTGTGGCCGGCGCAGGGTTCTCAGGTAGCGCCGGTTGCCCCGCACAATGCCGCCGTATTTATAGGCCAGCAGCAGCCGGCCCAGCGCGGTTTGGGTGTACTCCCGCCGCTCGCTCTCGGTATTGTCCTCCCGCTGCAGCACCCGGTGCACCACCACGGCGCGGGGCAGGTAGTATATGGGCTGGCCCGCCGCGCGGATTAGCCAGCTCAAATCCACGTCCTCGCAGTAGAGAAACAGGTTTTTGTCAAAGCCGCCCAGCCGGGCAAACAGCGTGCGCCGAACCACCATGGCCGCGCCGCTGGCCCAGGGCACCTCCAGCGTTACCGGGTCCAGGTGGTGGTCCATCTCATAGGGCAGCTGCCGGCATTCAAAGGCGCCGGCGTCCGGCTTTTCGGCAATGCCTTTGGCCATCTCGGCAAAGCAATCGGGCTCCACCTCGCAGTCGGGGTTTAAAAAAAACAGCCAGGGCGCCTCGCCCCCCAGCGCGCCCCTGTTGCAGGCCCGGCCAAAGCCCTCGTTCAGCGCGTTGAAGATAACCGTAAACCCGCCAAAGCCGGGGTATGCCTGCTGCAGCTGCCCTAAAAGGGCCACCGTGTCGTCCTTGGAGGCATTGTCTACAAACCACAGCCGCAGCAGCGATAAATCGTACCGGGAGGCCGCCAGCGCCGCAACGCAGCGCCGCAGCCAGCCGGCGCTGTTGTACAGCACCACCACCACATCAAACTGCATGATGAAGCCCTCCCGGCTGGCGGCGCAGGGGCCGCGGTAAAATTGTTCGCACAGATTCTATATTATACCACGCTTTTGTGCATCCCACAACGCAACAGGCACGCCACCATACGGCGGCGCGCCTGTTGCATACGGAGAAAAACACCCCTCTGCTATATCCGCACCATGGGCTAGATGGTGACAGCTATATCATCCCAAGGCCCAGCGGGGCGCCTCAGGCGATGAGGCCAATCATGCCTGCAATATGGATAGCGTCGGCCCGGTTGGCGGCGTTCAGCTTGTTGTAGATGCTCTTGATCATACTCTTCACCGTGTTCACCGAGATATGCATCTGCAGGCCGATCTCGTCGCGGGTAAGGCCCTGCGCCAGGTTCTGCAGCACCTCTTGCTCCCGGCGGGTAATGCCGGCGCTCAGCTGGCGGGCGGCACGCGCCCCAGCAGCCACAGGCTAAAATACTCAACCTGGCAGGCTGCCAAAGCCTGTATCAAAGCTTGTATCTCTGCGTCCCGGATGCACTCGTGCGCCTCGATAACCAGCACCAGGCGCTGCTGTGCACCGGTGCAGCCGGCAAGCGCCCGGGCAAACGCCTCTGCCCCGCCGGGCGCCTTGGGAAAAGCTTGCAGCCGGGCAGGCAAATCAGGCATCAAGCCGCTTTCCTGGGCTGCGGCCAGCAGGCTTTGCCAAAATCGCTCGGGCAGGTTGTCCAGCTTGGTCAGGCTCACCCACACCACAGCCGCTCCCCGGCGGGCCAGGAAATCGGCCACCAACTGCCGCTTGCCGTACCCCTGCCCGGCAAAAACAGCCACCACCGGGCAGGTGAACGCCGCCTCCAAAAGCGCTTCCACCCGTGGGCGGGGTAGGGGCGGCGCCGACACCCGATCCAGTTCCTTCGCAGTTGCCTTCATAATCCTTTCCTCAGGTAATAATCCGCGTTCAATCGCTATAACTGGAGCATCCATATATTATAATTAATGAACATTTGTTAGTTTTATGATAACACAACAGCCCCCGCCACACAATTCTTTTATTAAAAAGCTGGAAAAAAACTGTAAAATCGACAAAACATCGTCTTCATTTTAGAAATTTTTCATAGTTTTCACCTGTTGGCCAGCCCCTGCCTTTTTGATTCGGCGCTTATGCCCGGCCATAGCCCCGTCCCAAACGCATCCAGCCAGGTTGTTGACGCCTCCCACCCATTCACGTTAATATACTTATACATAAAAGTAATCTTCAATTGCACCTGTTTGCGCCTGCACACCACCCACCAAAGTGAGGAGAGGAACCTATGTATACCTGTGCAAGCTGTACCCTGCTGGCCTGCTGCAAGCCCGGCACGCCCGACCGCCCCAAAAACTGCCCCATGCACAACGCGGAACTGAACGCCGAGATATTTGACAAGTATGGCGACCCTGAAAACCGGACGCTCAGCCAGCAATCGGCCGCGGTGGAGGGCGCCGGCTACGGCCGCTGGCCACGCATGCGCGAAATAATGGAACTGGCCCGCCGCATGGGCTATACCCGGCTGGGCATGGCCTTTTGCGCCGGCCTGCGCAAGGAGGCCAAGATCATTGAGGGCATTTTGCGGGATAACGGCTTCGAGGTGGTCTCCATCATTTGCAAAACCGGCGGCCATTCCAAGGAAACGGTGGGCATCGCGGAGGAGGACAAGCTGTCTCCCGGTAAGTTTGAGGCCATGTGCAACCCCATTGCCCAGGCTGAACTGCTGAACGAACAGCAGACCCACTTCAACTTCACGGTGGGCCTGTGTGTGGGGCACGACTCGCTTTTCTACAAATATTCCAACGCCCTGGTTACCACGCTGATTGCCAAAGACCGCGTGGCCGCCCACAACCCCGCCGGGCCCATTTACTGCGCGGGCAGCTATTTCCGCAACGTCTTCAAGCCTGAAACCCGCACGTCACGGTAGCCTGCGGGCAAAGCTTTCTAAAAAAGCTTTGCCGGATTTTGCAGAAAGTGCTATAATGTAACACTTTATTTGCGGGTTAGAGAGAGAAAGAAGGGAGTTCGCTTTGAAGAATATACCCATTCGTCTGAAAATGGCCACCATGTACGTGAACATGAGCATCTTCACCCTGCCCATCCTGATTGTATCTTACATTCAGATGCGTAACCTGAATGCCATGGCCCCGGGGGCGGGCGACGGCATCATCTCAACCTTCACCTGGGTGTATCCCGTTTTCATTGTGGTGTACCTGGCCGTCACCTTCGCCCTGGGCCGCAAGCTCACCGGTGCGCTGGCCTTTCCGCTGAAGGACCTGGATACCGCCGCCCACCAAATTGCTCAGGGTGACGTGAACGTGCAGGTAACCTATCAGTCTAAAGACGAGATCGGCCGCCTGGCCGATGAATTCCGCAGCATGGTGGCGGGCATCCACGTGCAGGCCGATGAACTGGTGCGCATCGCGCAGGGCGACTACACCGGCAGCATCAACATCCGTTCGAGCGAGGATAGCGTGAACAAGGCCATCAGCCAAATGCTGGACAAAAACAACGAGATGATCTCGCAGCTGCGCACGGTGGCCCGGCAGGTGGCCGAGGGCTCGGCCCAGATAGCCGCCGGCGCGCAGAGCCTGGCCACCGGCAGCACCCAGCAGGCCGCCAGCATCGAGGCATTTTCAGCCTCGCTGGCCGGCGTGCAAAGCCAGGTGGAAGGCAGCACCGAAATGGCCAACAAAACCTATGAGGACTCCCAGCAGGCCGGCCTGCTGATGCAGCGCAGCGCCGAGTACATGGGCCAGCTTACCGGCGCCATGCAGGAGATCAACGACAGCAGCCAGAACATTGCCAAGGTCATCAAGGTCATCGACGACATTGCCTTCCAAACCAACATCCTGGCGTTGAACGCCGCGGTGGAGGCCGCGCGCGCCGGCGAGCATGGCAAGGGCTTTGCCGTGGTGGCCGACGAAGTGCGCAACCTGGCCAGCAAAAGCGCCGAAGCCGCCAAGGAAACCGCCGCCCTGATTGAAAACAGCGTGCAAAAGGTGGCCACCGGCAACGAGATTGTGGAAAAAACCGGCCAAAGCCTCACCGAGGCGGGCGCGCTGGTAAGCAGCAACGCCGAAACCATGCAGCAGCTGCGCGAGGCATCCATGCAGCAAAGCGCGTCGGTGGGCCAGGTGGCCGAGGCCATTGGCGAAATCTCGCAGGTGGTGCAGGCCAACAGCGCCTCCGCCGAGGAAAGCGCCGCCACCGCCCAGGAACTGAGCGCCCAGAGCGCCATGCTGCAGCAGATTGTGTCGGCCTACAAGCTGCGGGACGGCGCCGGCCACTCGGGCGGCTATGCCGCGCTGCCGGCCAGGCGGTAACTGCCGCAAAAGAACCAGCCTCAGCCGCTCTGCCCAGCCATTGCTGGGTGGGGCGGCTTTTTTGTGGCGTACAGTCCCACTTCCGGCAAGCAAGGCAGGGGTGCTCTTTTCGCGTTGTTTAATTTGCCGCCATCAAGAGCGTGTGGCATTCCACTTCGAGAGCACCCCACGCACTCCTTGGCTGGATTTCTGCATGATCTAAAACAACGCGGAAGGAACACGCCCAAAAAAGACCACCGCTTGACACAATTAATAAGAAGACTTATTATAAGTATTAATACAATAAATAATCTTATTGACTGGGGCGCCTTATGGAACCGTTACACTACTGGCTGATGAAAACGCATACCATGTTTCACCGGGAGGTAATGGCCGAAACGGCCCGCTTTGGGCTGACCGCCGGGCAGCCCAAGGTGCTGGAGTGCCTGGCCAAGTTTGGTGAACGCGACCAGAAAAGCATCGCGGCCTATTGCGAGATTGAGCAGGCCACCGCGGGCAGCATTATCACCCGCATGGAGGAAGGCGGCCTGGTGGCCCGCCGGCAGAAGCCGGGCAACCGCCGCTCGCTGTATGTCTCCCTCACCCCGGCCGGGCAAGCAGCGGCGCAGAGCGTCCTGCAGGTTTTTGAAAGCATCGAGGCCAGGGCGCTGCGGGGCATCCCCAAAAGTGAGGCAAGCCAGCTGGTGTACCTGCTGCAAACCCTGTGCGACAACATGGCCGGGCCGGCGCAAGCAACGCGGGGGGCAAGCCGATGAGAGCAAAACGCACCCCCAAAGAGCTGCTGCGCCGGTACCTGCTGCTGGGCATTGGCACGGTCATCATGGCGTTTGGCGTGGCCTTCTCCATCCGGGCGGCGCTGGGCACCTCACCCATTTCCAGCACGCCCTATGTGCTCAGCCTTATCACGCCGCTGTCCATCGGCATGACCACCATCATCGTCAACGCGGTTTTGATCGCGCTGCAAATCGTCATCCTGCGAAAGCAGTACGACCCCATCCAGCTCATCCAGCTCCCGGTCATCGCCATTTTTGGTTACATGGCCGAAGGGGCGCTTTGGCTCACCCAGGGCCTGCTGCCCGCCGCCTACTGGCAGCAGTGGTGCCTGTGCCTTGCCGGCATTGCGCTGGTGGCCGTGGGGGTCAGCATGGAGGTGGTGGCCGATGTGGTGGTCATGCCCGGCGAGGGGCTGGTGCTGGCCATCTGCAAAAAGTGGCCCATCCGGTTCAGCACCATGAAGGTGATCATGGACGCCAGCCTGGTGCTGTGCGCGGTCATCCTGTCGCTGGTGTTTCTGGGCCGGCTGGCGGGCGTACGCGAGGGCACGGTGGCCGCCGCCATTTTGGTGGGCCTGCTGGTGCGGCAAATCAACAAACCCATGAAAAAGCTGGACAAATGGTTTTGCGCGTAACATGCACAAACACATGCCGGCGCCATGCTACAGGCGCCGGCATGTGTTTGGTTATATATAGTTAAACCACCTGAAAACCAAAACGGTTTTCAGGGCGGCAGGCAACGCCTGCCGGCACACCCGTTACAGGGGCTTGAACACTTCCACCGTAAAGCCCAAATCCTTGGCAGAGTCGAAATATATCAGCTCCTGGTTCTTGTTCACCATGGTGGCGGAGAACATCCGGGTGTTCCCGCGCTGCTCCAGCAGCTCGATGAACCCGTCCTCGGCCTCCACGGCCATATGCTGTATCCCCTCACCGTACTCTTCAATAAAGTCGCTGAAGGGGCCCTCGTCGCTTATCTGCTGCAGCAGCTCAATGGTCAGGCCGTCCACATCGGTTATCGCCAGGCACAGGTCCATCTCTATGGGCTTGCCCTTGTAGGTCACATCCGTAAAAGCTTTTGCGCACATTTCCCTGGTCAAAACCTTCCAGGGCCCTATGCCGTATACCTGCTCCCACAGCTGCACACTTTTTTCCAGGTCTTTCACAGCAATTCCCAGCTTTATCACTTTCGTTATCATGGCTTTTGGCATGTTGGTCCCTCCCATTTAATAGTTGTCGGCCGGTCTGCTGCTCTAGGCATTGAATACTTCCACCACCAGCCCCAGGTCCTTGAGGAGATCGTAGTAGGTAACAAACAGGTTCTTGCTGGCCACCACAGAGTTGAGCTGGGCCGGGTTGCCGCGGCCCTCCACCAGGGTGCGGAAGCCTTCGCCGTGGTTGATGGCAATATGGTGGATGCCATCGCCATGCGCCTTGATAAAGTCGCTGTAGGGGTTGTCGCCCGTGCCTTCCACCGGCTGCAAAAATTCAATCTCCACGCCGGCCACATCCGCTTTGGCAATCAGCAGTTCAAAAGGCGTTTCCTTGCCATAGTATTTCACGTCGGAAAAAACTTCACTGCATATCTCCCTGGTCATCAGCGTCCAGGGCCCCACGCCATACACCTTCTCCCAGGTCTCCATGGTTTTCTCAATGTCTTTAACGGCAATACCAATTTGCAAAACTTTCTTGATTGCAGGTTCACCCATAACAACGCCTCCTGTTTTTGGTTTTACATACACCGCTCCGCGCATTCCGCGATGCCCTAAAACCCTGCCCGCCAAAAACGGCGGCCGGCAAGCTTCCAGCGCATCATGCTACCTACCATATTACCAAAATAATGCGGTTTCCACAATCATTTGTTATTTATTATGGCACGCCAAAAGCAGCGGGTATCACCCCCGGGGCAATGCCCGGTGCCGCCATCCTTGCCTGGCCATGCGAAGGCAGGCATTCTTCGCACGGCTCCCGCTTTCGTCAGGCGATAGAGAAAATAGGGCGCCTGCACAGGGCGCCTGTCTCTTGTGATACATATTTAAAGTCCGGCAAGGGCCTGAGAACGCAGCCCTCAGCCATCCCCCTCCAACAGCAGTACGTTTTGCGGGGTGACCGACAGCATTTTGGGCAGGGCGCCGTTGTGCTGCTGCTTGGCGTATTTCCACCAAATGCCCGTTTGGGGGCTGTGCTGCACACCCGGCAGGTGGAACATCACATTCCACTCAAAGGGGTCCTCCAGCAGGGAATGCACCGCGATGGGAAACCGGTTGGGCATGGCCATGTCATCGTCGGCGGGCACAAAGTAATGCGCCCGTATGCCAATATGGGTCAGGTTTTCGGGAATGGGCGCCGCCACCTGCAGCCGCAGCCGCCAGTCGGTCGCTTCCACGTGGGTGTCGTCCAGCTTCACCGCGCGGGAAAAGTTCTTGCAGCCCGTAAGCCTTGCCACCTGCACCTGCCGGGGCTTTTCAAAGGTCTCCTCGGTGGGGGCCATCGAGAGCGCGCGCCCGCCATCCAGCACCAGCAGGTCTTCACTCAGGCGGTACACCTCATCACGGTTGTGGGTCACCAGCACAGTGTCGCCGCCGTACTGTGCCAGCAGCTGGCGCATCTCCACCTGCAGCGCCTCCTTCAAAAAGGCGTCCAGCGCCGAGAACGGCTCGTCCAGCAGCAATACCTCCGGCTCGTACGCCAGAATACGCGCCAGCGCCACCCGCTGCTGCTGCCCGCCCGAAAGCTGCGCCGGGTAGCGCCCTGCCAGCCCGTCCAGCGCAAAACGGCGCACCAGCTCGTCAACTTTCGGTGCCTTGCCCGCCCGGCTGCCGGGCAGCGCACAGGCAATGTTCTGCGCCACCGTCATGTTGGGGAACAGCGCGTAGTTCTGGAACAGGTAGCCGATGTTCCGTTTTTGGGGCTTCACATTGATTTTCCGCGCCGAATCATACAGCACCCGCCCGTTTACCGAGATATGCCCGCTGTCGGGGCTTTCAATGCCGGCAATGCACTTGAGCGTCATGCTTTTGCCGCTGCCGGACGCCCCCAGAATGCCCAGCGGCGCGCCGCCGGAGTCAAAGCATACGTCCAGCGCAAAGCCCTTCAGCTTTTTATGGATGTCCACCTTCAGGCTCATTTGGCACGCCCCCCTGCCTTGTAGCGCCTTTCGCGGGCGGTAAACCAGTTCATGCCCACCACCACCAAAAAGGAGATGCCCACCAAAATGCCCACATACTCGTAGGCGGCCTCCATGTCCCCCGCCGCCACCGCCGAGTAGACGGCCAGCGGCAGGGTGCGCGTTTTGCCCGCAATGTTGCCGGCAATCATGGCGGTGGCGCCAAACTCGCCCAGGCCGCGCGCAAAGGCCAAAATGCCCCCGCTGGCCACGCCGGGCAGGGCCAGTGGCAGCACAATGCGCCAGAAGATACGCCATTCGCTCATGCCAATGGTGCGGGCGGCGTGTATCAGGTTCTGGTCTACCTGCTCAAAGGCGCCGCGGGCCGAGCGGTACATCAGCGGGAAGGACACCACCACCGCGGCGATGACCGTGGCCCCCCACGAGAATACGATTTTGGTGCCCAGCACGTCTAAAAAAAACTGCCCGATGGGCCGCCGCACCCCAAAGATGTACAGCAAAAAGAAGCCGGCCACCGTGGGCGGCAGCACCAGCGGCAGGGTAAAAATGCCGTCGATGATGGTTTTCAGCACGGTTGTACGAATGGACACCACCCACCGTGCCGCCAGAATGCCCAGAAAAAAGGTGATGACAATGGAGAGCGAGGCGGTACGCAGGGAGATTAAAATGGCGGAAAAATCCATGGATGCCCCCTTTGGCAGTAAAAATGTGCGGGTTATAAGCACAATGCGCCGGGCTGAACCTGGCGCGCTCTGCTTATAAGTGGATAAGCCCATCCGGGGATGGGCTTATCCTGTACACATGCGGCGTAAAGCCGCGGTTTTATTCCATCAGGCGGCAGCGCCCACGTTGCTCTTGAAGCCATAGGCCTCGAACACGGCCATCGCCTCGGGGCTCTGCAGGAATTCCACAAAAGCCTCGGCCGCGATACGCTCGTCGCCTTCAGCGGATGCCAGGATGCCCACGGGGTAAATCACCTTGGTTTCCAGGCTGCCTTCGGGCGCGGTGGCCAGTACCTTCACCTGGTCGGGCATGCTGGCGGCATCGGTGGCATACACAATGCCCACGTCGGCGCTGCCCTCGGCCACGGCGGCCAGCACCTCGGTCACGTTGGTGCCAAAGCTGGTCTTGGCGGTAATCTGGTCATACACGCCCAGGCTGGTCAGGGCTTCCTCGGCATACTGGCCGGCCGGCACGCTGGTGGGGTCGCCCAGGGCAATGCTCTCGGCTTCCACAATACGCTCAAAAGAATCAATGGTGGTGTCGGAGTCGATCGGCGCAATCAGCACGATCTCGTTCTCCAGCAGGTCCACCACCGAGTCGGGGTCGATCAGGCCGGCATCCACCAGGGCATTCATCTGCTTGGTGGCTGCCGACATAAACACGGCGGCTTCCAGGCCTTCTTCAATCTGGGTCTGCAGCTTGCCGGAGGAATCGTAGCTGCCCTCCACGGTGATGTAGTCGTACAGTTCCTGGAACGCCGGAATCAGGTCGCCTGTGTAGGCGTTTTCCAGGCTGGCGGCGGCCGCCACCAGAATGGAGACGGGCTCGTGGTCGCCTGCGTCGCCGGGGTCGTCGGCGGGGGCGCTGTCGGGGGTACTGGCCGGCGTGCTTTCGGGCGTGCCGGCCGGGGTACTTGCCGGGGTGCTCGCCGGGGTACTTGCCGGCGTGCTGGAAGACGGGCTGCTGCAGCCCACCAGTGCCAGGCCACAGAGCATCACTACGGAAATAATCAGTGCCAAACTCTTTTTCATTGTTTTCTCTCCTTAGAGTATATTTGAAGCACGGCCACCATGGCCACACATTCAGTCAAATCATAACGTGCCGCTATACCCCCGAGCCAAAGGCGCAGGCGGGGAATACGCAGGCCGGGCAGTTCAGGCAAAGCCCGCCATGGCCCAGCGCGGCAAGGTGGGCGGCTTCCACCGGCAGGCCCGCCATCACGCGGGGCAGCACCAGGTCAAAGATGGTGCGCCCTGCGTACATCACGCAGCCGGGCAGGCCCATCACCGGGATATTGCCTGGCAGGTACCCCAGCAGGAACATGGCGCCCGGCAGCACCGGCGCCCCGTAGGAGACAATGCGCGCGCCTGTGTTGCGGATGGCCAGCGGCGTCTTGTCATCGGGGTCCACACTCATACCACCCGTACAAATGACCATATCGGCGCCCTGGGCGGCAAAGTCCAGCACGGCACGGGTAACGGCGGGGTCGTCATCGGCCAAAATCACATGCCCCACCTCGCGGGTGTCATACTCAGCCAGCTTTTCGCGGATAACCGGGGTGAAGGTATCCTTGATGCGGCCCTTGGCCACCTCGGTGCCGGTGGTGACTATGGCATAACTTTTGGGCTGGTAGGGGTACAGCCGCAGCAGCGGCTCGGTACCGGTAACGGCCTGCGCGGCGGCCATCTTCTCCTCAGCTATCACCAGCGGGATCACCCGGGTGCCGGCCAGTTTGTCGCCCTTGCGCACCGGCGAGTTTGAATGTCGGGTGGCAATCATCATATCGCCCAAGGCATTCACCGCCCGCAGGCGCTCCACATCCACCTGCAAAAGGCCGTCGGCCCCGGCCAATACCTCAATCTTGCCTTCTTTCACCGGCGAGGGCTGCATATGCTCGCCGGCACACAGCGCATACAAAATCCCGGCGGCATCATCCTCGTGCAGCATGCCGTCCTGGCGCTCCCACACATACAGGTGCTCTTTGCCCAGCGAAAGCAGCAGCGGGATATCCGCCTCGGTAACCACATGCCCCTTGCGGAACGCGGCGTCCTTCACCTCGTCTTTTACAATGCGGGTAATATCGTGGCAAAGCACGTGCCCCACGGCGTCCTCGGTTTTGATATGTTTCATGATAAACCCCGAAATTCATACGTTATGTTTTTAAACAGCATTCGCATTCGATATTATACAATACAGGCAGCCTTTTTTCAAGTCTGATCATCAAACTGTAATATTTTGAAAACAACAACCATTACGCGGCGGCGGCACCTGGGTAAGCGGCAACGCCGTGCATGCATGTTTATCTGCCGTCCGCAGCCCGCATCGCCCCAAAAGGGCGCCACAACCGCTATTGTAATGAAATGCTTGCGGGAGAAAGGAAAATGTGCTACTATAATTTGGCAGCGGCATGGGTGCCTTTGTATATGGGCATACCACCGCCTGCGCATAGGCCAGCACACATTTTGCCGGCCACAACCAGATGGAAGCTTGCCTCAGCTGGTAGAGCACCTGCTTGGCGTTTAGGGTGCTTGGCTTGCTGAGAAAACTAAAATTGAATACGGGCGCTTAGCTCAGCTGGTAGAGCACGTGCTTGACGTGCACGGGGTCGGGGATTCGAGTTCCTCAGCGCCCACCAAAAAATTCCTGCGTACTATCGACATTTATTGCCGATTCGCGCAGGATTTTTCTATGGGAAACTCAGGAAGCAACGGCGAGTTGGGCGAGGAGGATGTTCTGCCGGGCAAGCTGTATGAGCCGGACGGCGGTAGCATGTTTATGTGTTTGCAGGAAGCACTATTTTTAGGAGCACTGCTTAAAAGCAAAGAAATGTCAAGCATGGACTGGAATTTCATCCACGCCTGGCATACTTCCGGTTGCTGCCAACCGCCCATTTTGACGATACCATGCGGTTCATGACGGGCCCTTAATGTGTTATCATATAGTCGGTACAAGAGAGAGCAAGCTAGGTCGTGTTGACACTACCGCAACGAATCAAAGACAAGGGCGAAACAAATGAAAGTGATGAAAACGCAATCGAGTTTATCGTAACGGGTGAAAACCCTACGAAAAGCTTTCAGTCTGCGAAAG
>JAAYCI010000077.1 GCA_012729855.1 Oscillospiraceae bacterium | reverse complement strand
TCTTTCGCAGACTGAAAGCTTTTCGTAGGGTTTTCACCCGTTACGATAAACTCGATTGCGTTTTCATCACTTTCATTTGTTTCGCCCTTGTCTTTGATTCGTTGCGGTAGTGTCAACACGACCTAACAAGTAACATAGCAGGACATGAAAACACATATGTCCATATATGACCACTCAACCATACAAGCTGCTTGCTGCCACCTGCCAGCTTTATTGCGCCGCCAACCGTTAAACCATCACTTTTTCATCCGCATTTAAACGATTATTCGCCATTTTCTTCCAGGCCCATCAAAACCAGTGCCTGGCGGGCGGCCTGTTGCTCTGCCAGCTTCTTGCTGTGGCCTGTGCCAGTGCCAATGCAGTTAGTGTTCAGGTACACCTTCACCGTGAAGGTCTTGTCGTGGTCGGGCCCGCTCTCGCCGGCCACCTGATACTGCAGGTGCTCCTGCGGGTTCTGCTGGATTACTTCCTGCAGGCGGGTTTTGTAGTCGTCACCGCCACTTTGCACAGCCGCACGCCGCACAAAGGGCAGAATAAACGCCCGCGCCGGTTCAATACCACCGTCCAGGTAAATGGCGGCAATCAGCGCCTCAAAGGCATCGGCCAAAATGCTGGGGCGCTGGCGCCCACCGCTCTGTTCCTCGCCTTTGCCCAGCTTCAGGTGGGCGCCCAGGTCTACCTGGCGGGCATAGGCGGCCAACGCGCCCTCGCATACCAGCGCGGCCCGGCGGCGGGTAAGCTCGCCCTCGGCCAGCTGGCCGGCCGCAAACAGATGCTCCGCCACCACAAAGGACAGGATAGAATCGCCTAAAAATTCCATCCGTTCGTTGTTCTGCGGGCGGCCCTTCGCCTCATTGGCGTAGGAGGTATGCGTCAGCGCGGTCTTTAAGAGCGCTGAATTGTGAAAAGTATAGCCCATCGCACTTTCCAGGCTAGTCATCGGCCTGTTCCTCGGCCTTGTGCTGGGCCACCCAGTTTTCAATCACGCCGCTCAAATCGTTCTCAGCGCATAGTTTCGCCTGTCTTATCGCATTTTTTATGGCCTTTTCGTCCGAAGAGCCGTGTGCCTTGATCACCGGCTTTTTAATGCCCAGCATCGGCGCGCCGCCATACTCGGTGTAGTCAAAACGCTTCTTGAAGTCGGCCAGGCCGTCTTTCATCATCACACCGGCCATTTTCGTCTTGAAACTCTTATAGAACATCTCTTTTATCATGCCGGAGAACATCTTGGCCATGCCCTCCACCAGCTTCAAAATGATGTTGCCGGTGAAACCGTCGCACACCACCACATCGGCCGCGCCGGTGGGTATTTCACGTGCCTCAATGTTGCCCACGAAGTTGAGGCCGCTCTCTTTCAGCAAACCAAAGGCGGCCAGCTGCAGCTCGGTGCCCTTGGTCTCCTCGCTGCCGTTGTTGGCCAGTGCCACGGTGGGCAGTGGAATATCCAGCACCTTCTCCATGTAGGCGCTGCCCATCACGGCAAACTGCAGCAGCTGGTCGGCCCGGCATTCCACGTTAGCGCCACAGTCTATCAGCATCCAGGGCTTCTCGCTGCCGGGCATCACCGTGCCAATGGCCGCGCGTTTTATCCCCTTGATGCGCTTCACCAGCATGGTGGCGCCCACCAACAGCGCCCCGGTAGAGCCGGCCGACACCAGCGCCTCGCCCTGCCCCTCGGCCAGCAGCTTCATGGCCACCGCCAGGCTGGCGTCCGGTTTTTTGCGCAGGATGTCGGTGGCGTCCTCATCCATGCCCAGCACGTCGGCTGCGTGGTGCACCGTGATGCCATCCATCGAAATGCCGCCGGCCTGCGCCGCCTCGGCAATGCGGTCCTGGTGCCCCACAGCCGTCACGGTCACGCCCAGCTCGCGCACTGCGGCGGCCGCCCCGGCCAGCGGTGCGGCGGGGGCATGGTCGCCACCCATCGCGTCAATGATGATATTCATTGCTTGCCCTCCATCATTTGGTGCTATTTTTATATTATTTTATAATATAAAAATAGTTACTATTGTTTAATCATCCTTATACTTCTTCAGATATCCAGTCCTGCATGGCGGCCAGCCCACGCTCGGCCAGCTTGCGGTAACGTTCCCGCTTGTTCTTCTCTGGCTGGGCCAGCGGCGGCAGCAGGCCCATGTTGGCCCCCATCGGCTGGAAGTCAGCATTCTCAGCTGTCACATAACGGCTCAACGCGCCGCACATCGTCTTGGGCGGGGGCGGGGTATAAACGCTGCCAGCCAGGCGTGCCAGCAGGGCGCGCGCCGCCAGCAGGCCGCAGGCCGCACTCTCCATATAGCCCTCAAACCCCGTGATTTGCCCTGCAAAAAACACATCTGGGCGCGCCTTAAGTGCAAAACCATCCACCAGCAGCTTGGGGCTGTCCAAAAAAGTGTTGCGGTGCATCACCCCGTAGCGGGCAAACTCGGCATGCACAAGGCCCGGTATCATCCCAAACACCCGCTGCTGTTCACCGAACTTCAAATTGGTTTGAAAGCCTACCAGGTTGTAAAGCGTCCCTTCGGCGTTCTCCCGCCGCAGCTGCACGTTGGCCCAGGGGCGGTGGCCGGTGCGTGGGTCGCGCAGGCCCACCGGGCGCATGGGGCCGTAGCGCAGGGTGTCGGCGCCACGCCGGGCCATTACCTCCACCGGCATGCAGCCTTCATAAACTGTTAAGGGTCGGTCAAAATCATGCAATGGCGCAATTTCCGCCTCCAGCAGCGCCGCGTGAAAAGCCTCGTACCCCGCCTTGTCAAACGGGCAGTTCAGGTAGTCGGCGTCGCCGCGGTCGTAGCGGGAGGCCGCAAACACCCTGTCCATATCCAGTGACGCCGCCGTTACGATTGGCGCCGCGGCGTCATAAAAGCTCAAGGTGCCACCGCCGGCCAGCGCCTCTATCGCCCCGGCCAGCGGCCCGTCGGTCAGGGGCCCGGTGGCTACCAGGGTCAGGCCATCGTCGGGTATCGCGTCGGCCTGGCGGTGTTCTATGGTAATCAGCGGGTGGGCTTCCAGCAGTGCGCCCACCCCGGCGCTGAACGCCTCGCGGTCCACCGCCAGCGCCCCGCCCGCCGCCACGCGGCAGGCATCGGCTACCGGCAGCAGGCTGCTGCCCAGCAAGCGCATCTCGGCTTTTAGCAGGCCGGCGGCAGAGTCCAGGCGTTCGGCCTTCAGCGAGTTGGAGCAGACCAGCTCCGCAAACCCATCCTGCTGGTGCGCTGGCGAGCGGTGCAGCGGCTTTTGCTCCACCAGCCGCACCGCCACGCCCTGCCCGGCCAGCCAAAGCGCCGCTTCACTGCCGGCCAGGCCGCCGCCAATTATACAAACTTCATATATCATTTTTCAATAGGCTTTGAATAGCCGCAACCTTCCTTATGGCACACCATGGCCGCGGCCTTGCCGCCCTTTTTAAACAAGGTGGAGCCGCACTGCGGGCACACCTCGGCTGTCGGCTCGTCCCAGGTGATGAAATCGCACTTGGGGTAGTTGCCGCAGCCGTAGAAGATGCGCCCCTTGGCCGAGCGCCGCAGCACCAGCTTGCCGCCGTCCTTGGGGCAAACACCCGGCATCTCGCGCACCAGCTGCTTGGTGTTCTTGCACTCGGGGAAGCCCGGGCAGGCCAAAAACTTGCCGTAGCGCCCGGTTTTTATCACCATGTTGCGCCCGCATTTCTCGCACACCACATCGGTCACTTCTTCGGGCACCTTCAGCTTCTGGCCTTCCATCTCTGCCTCGGCCTCTTTCAGGCGCTTGCTGAACGGCTGGTAAAAGCTGTCCACCGCTTTTACCCAGTCGGCCTCGCCGTCCTCCACCTTGTCCAGCTCCTGCTCCATCCCGGCGCTGAACTTCACGTCCACAATGGTGGGGAACCGCTCGGCCAGCAAATCGTTCACCACAATGCCCAGCGCGGTGGGCATCAGCTTCTTTTCGTCGCGCTCCACATACCCACGGTCCACCACCGTTTTGATGATGGGCGCATAGGTGGACGGCCGGCCGATGCCGTTCTCCTCCAGCGCGCGGATGAGCGCCGCTTCTGTAAAACGGGGCGGCGGCTGGGTAAATTTCTGGTCGGCTTTCAGTTCTTTCAGCTCCAGCGGCATGCCCTCGTTCAGCGGCGGCAGCGCCGTCTCCTTGCGGGCGGCTTCGTCGCTGGCTTCCTCGTACAGCGCGGTGAAGCCGTCAAAGGTCACCGTAAAGCCGGACGCCCGGAACAGGTAGTCCCCCGCGGCAATGTCGGCGGTGACGGTATCCATCTCGCAGTCGCTCATCTGGCTGGCGGTAAAGCGGCTCCAGATCAGGCGGTACAGCTTGGCCTCGTCGCCGCTGATGCTCTTTTCCACCTCGTCGGGCGTCAGGCTGGGCAGCGTGGGGCGTATAGCCTCGTGGGCGTCCTGCGCGTTGGTGGCGCCCTTGCGCTTATACACCCGCTTCTTGCCGTAAACGTACTGCGCGCCAAACGCGCCGGTGATATACTCCCGCGCACCGTCCACCGCTTCGTCGGCCAGGCGCAGCGAGTCGGTACGCATGTAGGTGATGAGGCCCAGCGTGCCGTGGCCTTTTATCTCCATGCCCTCGTACAGCGCCTGGGCGGCCCGCATGGTGCGGGTGCCGGTAAAGCCGAAGCGCCGGCTGGCCTCCTGCTGCAAAGTGGAGGTAATAAACGGCGGCGCGGGCGAGCGCTTGCGCTTGCCCTTTTTAACCGTCTTCACGCTGTAGGGCTTGCCCTGCAGCGACGCGGTAATCGCCTCGGCCTGCTCGGCGTTCGTCACCTGCAGGCGCTTGCCGGCGGCGTCGGTGTGCAGGCGGGCCACAAACTGCTTGCCCTCGGCCAGCAGGGTGGCGTCCAGGTTCCAGTATTCCTCGGGAATAAAGGCCTCTATCTCCCGCTCGCGATCCACAATCAGCCGCACGGCCACACTCTGCACCCGCCCGGCCGAGAGGCCCCGCCGCACCTTCTTCCACAAAAAAGGCGACAGCTTGTAGCCCACCAGGCGGTCCAGCACGCGGCGGGCCTGCTGCGCGTCAAACAGGGCCATGTCGATGGTGCGCGGGTGCGCCATCCCCTCGCTGATGCCCTTCTTGGTGATCTCCCCAAAGGTGACGCGGTTTTGCTGGCTGGTGTCCAGCCCCAGCAGGTTGGCCAGGTGCCAGCTGATGGCCTCACCCTCGCGGTCGGGGTCGGTGGCCAGCAGCACGGCGTCGCTCTGGGCGGCCTTGCTTTTCAGCTCTTTAATGGTTTTTTCCTTGCCGGCAATGTTGATGTACATCGGCTTGTAGTTATGCTCCACATCAATGCCCAGCAGGTTTTGCGGCAAATCGCGGATATGGCCCATCGACGCCGTCACGTCGTAGCCGTCGCCCAAATACTTGCGAATGGTCTTTGCCTTCGCGGGGGATTCCACTATTACCAATGTTGACATTGTGCACCTCAGCTTACTATTTTAGTTCGAGCGTTCTCTATATCTTTAAGAATTGCCAACCTGCTATGCTGGTTGTCGGGTACATCTGCCCGCCGGTACCCCGGCAATGCCCGCCACGCGCGGGTGGTAGGCAGGGCACACTGACGTTGCCTGCCAAGGGAAGCAGCATGTGTCGGCCATTGCCGGGGCACCAACGAACAGCTGTACCCGACAACCAAGGGTAACCCGTTGACCAGGGCCTGTTGACACAAATGGAATGTGTGAATTTTGGTACGAATTTGCGTACATTTCAAGGAAGGCGAGTGACTAGCGCCGCAGCGCTGTTTCGGAGCGCAACCGGGCGCGGCCCGGCTCTTGGCGCGGAGATGGAATACTTTGTGTGTTCCGATTGAGTCTGACGCAGAAAGGTGCGTGAAGACGTGCCAAAAGGCGTACTCGTTCGCTTTGCGTCAACAGGCCCTGGCGTGTCCGGTTGTGGCCTCGACCTTTATTTGTATCGCGAAGCCGTTTAGGTCTCGCCCACAAGCTTCAAATTCAAAGCAGCTCACTGCATAATAACAAACTGCCTGCCCGCCAGCTGCCGGGATAGCCCCGCCAGCTCCAGCTCTGTCAGCGCGGCCATGGCCTCAGCCGAGGACAGCCCGCTCTTTTCGCAAAGGGTAGCCAGCGACACCGGCTGCGCGCCCAGCTGGCTCAGGGCGCGGCGGGCGCCGTCGCTCAATAAGTCCTGCGGGTCTTCCGCGGCTGGCGCCGGCACATCGGCCGGGCGGTGGGAAGGGGTGAAGGTATCGGTGCGCTTTGGCTGCCCGGGCGATGGCTGCCCCCCCTGCAGGGTGCTCAGCCGGCCGGTGAGGCTGGCGGTACTGGTGCTGGCGGCGCGCGCCGGTTTTTCGGGCGGCGGCAGGGTGGGTTCGGCAGCCGGCTTTTGCGGTGGGGCAGCCGGAGGCTTTTCGGTGCGCGGCGACGGCCGGGCCACCGGGTTGGGCACCGGGCCGGGCATCGCCACCGGCCACACCGCACGTGTGGCCGTCACCGATTCCACCGCGCCCACGGCATCCACGCGGCTTGCCGCCCCATATGTGACCTGCGCCGGGTAGGGCTGCCGAAGCGGCTTTCTGGGTTTGGGCAATTCCTGGCCGGCATCCAGCACCCGGGAGCCCAGCGACGGCTTTCTGCCGTTGGCCTCGGGGCGGGGGTTGGCCGACGCCGCCGAAAGATCCTCCACCTGAGACTTCTCCAGCCGCTCCACGCTGCCCCAGTTGAAGGGGCGCACGCTCTTTTCGCCATTATCGGCCGGTTTGGCCGGGGCGGCTTCGCGCCTGCTGAAGTCCACCTGGTCGCTTACCATGTTCACCATTTCGTCCAGCAAGCGGTTGCGGGCTTCCAGTTCACTGTTGTCGGTGGCCGGGCTTATACGCTGCAGCGCCCGGAAAGCGTCCATCACCTGCACGGCGTCCCGCGGCTGGGCGGGGGGCTCGGGCGGCTCGGGCTGCAGCGTTTCCTCGCGGGCAGGCGCAGCCTGTTGCACCTCATCATACTCGTCGTCGTCCGGTCCCGGCCAGTCAGACACGCTCTGCACCGGGTCGGGCCGGCTGTCAAAGGCGCTGCGGGCCAGGGTGTCGGCCGGGCTTTCGTTGGGGGCGTCCACGCCATAAACCGACAACACGTCGGCCGCGGCGCCCGCCAAATACGCCCCCTCGCGGATCATCGCGTTGGTGCCGCCCGAAAGCTCGGAGAAAATGCTGCCCGGCACCGCAAACACGTCGCGCCCGTAGTCTATGGCGAAATTGACGGTGCTCATGGTGCCCGAATAGCGCCGGGCCTCCACCACCACCAGCCCGTGAGAGATGCCCGCGATGATGCGGTTGCGGTGCAGGAAATAGGGTTTTTCGGGCTTGGTGCCGGGCGGGTACTCGCTCACCACCGCGCCGTTGCGTTCTATCACTTCCATCAGCTTGCGGTTGGCCGCCGGGTAGCATTGGTCGTGCCCAAAGGCGATGCAGGCCACCGTGGGGCCGTTCACCGCCAGCGCGGCTTTGTGGGCTTCGGCGTCCAGCCCGGCCGCCAGGCCGCTTACAATGATGGCCCCGCCCATGGCCACGCCGCGGCCCAGGGCCTTGGTGGCCTCCACCCCATAGGCGGAGGGCCGCCGCGCGCCCACCATGCCAATGGCCAGCTGGCCGTTCAGCAGGCTGGTATCCCCCTTGACAAACAGCGCCGGCGGCGGGTTGTTGATGCGGCGCAGCGCGTCGGGGTAGCGTGTGTCGTCAAAGCCCAGCGTCTCAATGCCCAGCGAGGCGTAGTGGTTCATCCGCAGGGCAAAGTCCTCCGGGCGGCTGGAGGCCAGCTTTTCGGCCTGCTTCTGGGTGAGGATCTCGTCCATCTTGTCGCCGCCCAGCTGGCCCAGAATCTCCTCGGCGCCGCCGGGGAAAGCCAGCAGCAGCTCCCCCGAGTTGACCGCGCCAAAGCCCAGCCCAAAGGCCAGCCAAAGCCAGTATTCGGTCGGTGTCACGGGCTGTCCCCCTTCCTGTAATCCCTTAAACGGGCGTATGCCCCATATTGGCGGTATGGGTTTTGCCTGGCGCCCATCCCCAGGCCCCGGCACATGCTGTGTTGAATATTTCTTATTATGGCCGGCAGCGCCAGACGGCGCTGCTTGTAAGCATTTGGCCATGAATGACATCGCCGCGGCCAACAGACCACGGATGTAAAAAATATTCCCAGACGGCGCTTACATTATATGGTCGACCCATTTGAAAACCGGAACGGTTTTCAACCAGCACGCTTTGCTCACCGGCACACCTTTGGTGCGCGATTGACTGTGTACGGTGGAAATGGCGCTCATCCGGGCGCATGCGCTAAAGCTTTTGCGCACACAAAAGCCTCTTGGTTTTGTAATTTCCTTTAGTATAGTATACCGTGTTTGTCAACACCCCGCCGGCTGGGTAAGCCAAAACATCAGCGCGGTGGCCGCGGCGGCGGCGTTCAGGCTTTCCACACCCCGGTGCATCGGGATGGCGATGCGTTCGTCGGCCAGGGCCACTGCCTCAGGCGAAAGCCCGGCGGCCTCGTTGCCCACCATCAGCACAAAGGGCCTGCCCTGTGGGGCTTCGGTATAGGGCACGGCGCCCTCCAGCGTGGTGGCCAGCACCACGGCGCCTGCCGCGCGCAGATGGGCCACCGCTGCATCCACAGGGCTGCTTACCACCGGTATGCGCCCCACCGCCCCCATAGACGCCCGCAGCGCCTTGGGGGAGAACGCGTCGGCACAGCCGGGGCTTAGTACCACGCCGCCCAGCCCCAGCCCGGCCGCGCTGCGTATCATCGCGCCCACGTTGGCCGGGTCGCCCACGTTTTCGCACAGCAGCACCCCGGTAGCAGCGTTCATGTCTGCCAGCGACGCCTTCGGCATGTGCACCAGGCAAAAAAGCCCCTGCGGCGTTTTGGTATCGCCCAGCTTTTCGGCCACGCCGTCGCTCACCAAAAGGCCCTCTTGCGCTAGGTGCGCCACCTCGGGACGGGCAAGCAGCATGCGCTCGGTGTAAAAAGCCAGCTTCACGGGCAGCATCTTGGCCAAATCGAAGCACAGGCGCGCCCCCTCGGCAAAAAACAGCCCTTCCTGCGCGCGGAACGCCGCCGATGTGGCCAGCCGGCCGGCGTACTTCACCCGCTCGTTCGCCCGGCTGGTAATGGCCTGTTCCATGCGCGCCCTCCTGTGTAAAAGCACAAAAGTGCCCGCACATACGTATACGCGTGCGCGGGCGCCTGTTGGCTTGTGTTATCCGGCCTTTTGGCTTACGGCCTGCTTGGCGGTATCCACCAGGGCGGTAAAGCTGTCGGGGTCGTGTATGGCCATCTCGCTCAGCATCTTGCGGTTCAGCTCCACGCCGGCTTTTTTCAGGCCGTTCATAAAGGTGGAGTAGTTCATCCCGCGGCTGCGGCAGGCGGCGTTGATGCGGGTGATCCACAAATTGCGGAAGTCGCGCTTGCGCTGCTTGCGGCCAATGAAAGCGTAGTTGCCGCTTTTCATCACCTGCTGCTTGGCCATTTTAAAATGCCGGGATTTACTGCCGTAATACCCCTTGGCCAGTTTCAGGGTCTTTTTCCTTCTTTTACGGGTCATGACGGCGCCTTTTACTCGAGCCATATCTATCGCGTCTCCTTTATCAGTTGGTTTGGCGGTGCCCGCCCGGCTTTTTATGCATTACAGCCGGGCCACGTGCCCGCATGTTCAGGAATAAGGCAGCATCTCCTTGATGGCGGCCTCGTTGGTCTTGTCCACATACTGCGGGTGGCGGTTGTTCCGCTTCACCTTGGCGGATTTCTTGGTTAAAATATGGCTGGTGAAGGCGCTGCCACGTTTCACTTTGCCTTTCTTGGTCATCTTGAAACGCTTCTTGGCGCCGGAATGGCTTTTGATTTTCGGCATATCGGCTTCCTCCTGTGGTTTTTACGCCCGGCGGGCGCGGTTTATTATGTGTCGGCCTTGGGTGCCTCTTCGGCCGGCTTGGCGGGCTGAGCCTCGCCTTGGGGCACTGCATCGGCGGGCTTGGCTTCCGCCTGCGGTTTGGCTCCAGCGTCCGGCTTGGGTTTTTTGGGGGCCTTGGGCGGCTCCTTCTCCTTTTCGGGCGCCAGGAACATGATCATGCTGCGCCCTTCCAGCTTGGGCGCACGCTCTATGGTGGCCTCGGGCAGCGCCTCGGCGAAGCGGCGGTGCACTTCCAGCCCCTGCCGCGGGTGGGCCATCTCGCGCCCACGGAAGCGGATGGTGACCTTCACCTTGTCCCCGGCCTTCAAAAAGCGGGCGGCATGCCCCACCTTGGTGTTGAAGTCGTTGGTGTCAATTTTAAGCGAGAGGCGAATCTCCTTGATCTCCACTGTCTTCTGGTTCTTACGCGCCTCTTTCTCTTTTTTCTGCAGCTCGAAGCGGTATTTGCCGTAATCCAGTACCTTGACAACAGGGGGATTGGCCTGTGGGGCAATCTTTACCAGGTCCAAATCGCGGTCCTCTGCCAGCTTCATCGCGTCGCGCGTTTGCATCACGCCCAGCTGGCTGCCGTCGGCGTCTATCACCCGCACCTCTTTTTCGCGTATCTGCCCGTTAATCTCAAGATCACGATCTTTTTTACCGCTTGCTATGGGAAAGCACCTCCTGCCATAATGATGGAACTTGTTTGCCAGCCCGGCCCGCCGCCGTACAGCGCCCGCCATGAAACGGCGGGAATGCGGCGCGGGGCGGTTTTTTCTTGCCCGAACAACCGGACGCGCCCCGCATGGAGCACAAAAAAACACGGCCCGCGAAAGCCATGCCCAACAACCGGGAAACACACCCCACAGGGCGCCCCTTCCAGTATTGACCCGGCGCCTGGCATGGCGCGCAAGGTGAGCATGGCATTGCCACGGCTACTTTATTGCCTAGTAAGGATAGCACGCACAGCGCCGGTTGTCAAGCAACTTTACAGTGATTTGCCCGGCAAAAAGCGACCGCGCCGAGCAATTTCACCGCACAACCCTGTCGACGATCAGTTTTATGGCTTCCTGTTCATAATTCACACCCAAAATTCTTCAAAATCTCGTCCCCCACCTCAATAGCCCTTTCCAGTGTGTCAACGATATGCGGCCCACTTCCAACTTCCGCCCATTTCATAATCTCGGCTTCCAGTGGGAAAATATAGCCCACAACATCAAATACCTCGGCTATTACCCTCAGCTGGCCACCGTCTTTTTTCACAACGCTGTATCTATGTTTTCCATCCTGAGACGTCTTGATAAAAATTACCGTTGCTTTTTTCACAGCGCCACCTCGGCGTTCAGCGCGAACGACCAGATCGTCAGCCGGCGCACCGGTGTTTCCAGGCGCTTCTCCACCGCTCGGCGGTAGAGCTCCAGTTGTGGGCGGTAGCGGGCTGCCAGCGTTTCGGCATCCGCGTTGCGGTCGGTCTTGTAGTCCACTATCTCCACGCCGTCGTCGCCCCGCAGCACCAGGTCGGCAATGCCCTGCACCAGCACCGGCGCGTCCGCCAGCGGCGGGGGCAGGTCGGGCTGCACCTCTTTGGCGGGGATGCTGGTCAGGAAATCGTACTCCCGCCACACCTGCCTGGCCGCCGCGATACGCTTTGCCAGCGGCGCGCGCAAAAAGGCCCGGATGCCCGCGTGGTCCAGTGTGTCGGCCATAGTGGGTTCTAAGAAGCCGGCGGCCACCTGCCGCGCAATCTCCCCGCCCAGGTCCTCGGCGGCGGCAGTGAAATCGGCGTACTGCAAAAAGGCGTGCAGCGCGGTGCCGCGCTCGGCGGCCGTAAGCGCCTGGCGATACATGAAGGACGGCCGACGCAGCAACGTTTCCTCCCCCTTGCCCGCCAGCGCCGAAACGCTCACCTTCACCGGCACCTGCTGCAGCGCGGCGCGCGGGGGCTTTTGGGCAAAGGCCGCCACCAGCTGCTCCACCAATGCCGCGTCGGGCGGGGCTGTCAGTTCAAAACGTGTCTTTTCGGGCGCATCCGTCTGGCTTGGCCGCACCACATATAAGGAGAACTCCTGCCCGGGCTCAGGCGCGTTTGGCAGCCAGTCGCCGTTGTCATCGCACACCGGGCAGGCCACCGCCGGGTGGTTCAGCGCGGCGGGCAGCAGCCATTGCGCCATGCTGCGCGCCCGCCCCATCAGGAAGGGGTCGGGCTTCGCGCCGCCGGTGGCCGCGGCCTGTAGCAGGGTGGCGGGGTCCTTGTGCGGCAGGGTGACCACCACGCGGTCCTGCGCGCGGGTGAGGGCCACATACAGCACCCGCATCTCCTCGCTTTGGGCCTGGCGCCCCGCCCGGCTGCGAATGGCCAGCGCCGGCAGCGTGGGGTAAAGGGTATCGCCCGTGCGCAGCGCCAGGCCCACCCCCAGCTCGGCGTGCATCTGCACCCGGGCGTACAGGTCGCTTTTGTTGAAGGGGCGGGCGGTGTCCACCAAAAAGCATACCGGGAACTCCAGGCCCTTGCTCTTGTGGATGGTAAGCAGGTTCACATGCCCCGGCACCGCCTTGGCCAGCCCGCTGGAAGGCTCGACACCAGCGTCTAGCAGGCGCACAAAGCCGGCCAGCCCTCCCCGCCCGTTGGCCGACGCCTCGCCCGCCCAGCCGATAAACCGCAGCAGGTTAGCCCCGCGCACTCCGCCGTTTTCCATGGCCTGTACAGCGGCCAAATACCCGGTACGCCCGGCCAGTTCCTCGCACAGGCGGCCCACCGGGAATTGCCCGGCAAGCGTTTTGTAATAGCGCATCTGCGCTACAAATTCTATCGTCTTTGCGTCTTCCGCGGCGGCCAGTGCGCCCCACAGGCGGCCCTGGGGCACTTCGGCGCGCAGTCGGGTCATTTCATCCGGCGTGAAACGGAACAGCGGGCCCAGCATGGTGGCCGCCAGCGGAATATCATCGCCCGGGTTGTCGATGGCGCGTAAAACGGCGGTCAGCGGCAGCACCTCGGGCGTAGCCAACAGGCCGCCGGCCAGGTCGGCCGCCACCGGGATCCCCTGCGCTTCCAGCTCAGCCGTAAACAGCGGCATAGTAGCTTTTGCGCGGAACAGCACGCAAAAATCCCCGTAGCCACAGGGGCGCATCCCCTCTTTTGTGCGCACCGGCGTGCCCTTCCGCACCATGTCGGCAATGCGCTTTGCCACCCAGGCGGCCTCGCCCGCCGCGCTGTCCGTCTCCAACAGGCAAAGCTCAAATGCACCGCCGTCGGCCGGCTGGCCCAAAATCAGCTGCTCCTCCTCGGTGTAGGCCACGTCACCCAGGGCCGGGCTCATCAGCTGGTCAAACAGGTGGTTTACGCCGTCCACCACCGCCTTCGCACTGCGGAAGTTATGCCCCAGCGTGATGACCGCCGGCCAGCTTTCAGCGTTATAACGCGCCCATTTTGCCTTCTTCTTCAAAAAGATCCCCGGCTCGGCACTGCGGAAACGATAGATGCTCTGCTTGACGTCCCCCACCAGAAACAGGTTGCTGCCGTCCGGCCGGGCCAGGCACTCATACAGCGCGCTTTGCAGGGCGTTGGTGTCCTGGTATTCATCCACCATCACCGCGTCGTACCGCTGGGAGATTTGCCGGGCCAGCACGCTATGGCCACCGTTTTCATCCTGCAGCAACCGCAATGCAAAATGCTCGAAGTCGGAAAAATCCAGCGATCTTTCTTCTGTTTTTAATTCCATATACCGGTCGGCATAATGTTGGGTGGCCTGCACCAGGGCCGCCACACAGGGCGCCGCCGCTTGGATATCCGCCTGATATTCCAATTCGGTGCAGCAAAAGCATTTTTCTTTAATATTTCCTATTATATCTTTGATATGGCCGCGCAATTCTTTCACTTTGTTCTTGCGCGCCGCGTCGCCGCCCCGCACAGCTTTCAGTTTGCCACCGCTAAAGGCATTGGCGGCCTGCGCCATGGTATCCCAGCTGCTTCCCCGCAATGCCATTTGCAGCGCCGCCAGCGCTTGTGCATCTTGCTCCAGCGCCGGTTTGTAGCCGGCTAATGCTTCATCTCCAGCTATAACATCCATCGCATTGGCGGTCAATTTCAGCGCAGAAGCCACCCCCTCTTGCGCCTGGCCCAAAAGCTCCCGCCCCCAGGCGCTTTCCAGTAAAGGTAATGGCTGCAGGTACATATCGGCAAAATGGCGCAACGCCTGCTCGGGCCGGGGCAGGCTGCGGGTAAAGCCATAGAGCGCCAAAATGGCATCCTCGGCCGGTTTATCGCTGCGCGTGCGGCCGTAAAGGGCGGCAAATCGGGCAAAATCGGGGTTTTGGTACATGGCTTCCATCGTCTCAGCCAGCGCCTGGGCAGAAAGCTGCTGCATCAGCGCACTTTCACCCACCATCACGTCGGGCGGCAGGTCCAGCACCGCAAAGTGCTCATGCACCAGCTGCTGGCAAAAAGCATCGATGGTACCTATAAAAGCGCGCTTCAACAGCAACCGCTGCCGGCGCAGGTAAGCGTCGGCCGGGCGGTGCAGGCAGGCTTTCTCCAGCTCGCGGGCCATACGGCCGCGCAGTTCCTCCGCCGCTGCGTTGGTAAAGGTGAGAATCAAAAGCCGGTCGGCATCTACCGGGGCTTCTTCGCGTGTTATCATGCGTACGGCGCGCGCCACCAATACCGCCGTTTTGCCGCTGCCCGCGGCGGCGCTCACCAGCAACGCTCCGCCGGTGTCCTCAATGGCCTGCTGCTGCGGCAGCGTCCAGCGATTTTCGCTCATGATTCTCCTTCATACGTCATATTGTCATTGGCCGGCGGCATAAAAACACCTGCCGGCGCGCTCAGCTCCGTCTCATTCAGGCCATCTTCATGGCGGCAGGCAGCGCGGTAGGCGCAATAGTCGCATGGGCGGCTGCTTTTTTGCACCAGCGGCCGCGCGGGGAATGCCCCGCCCTGCACACCGGCCACCATTTCCAGCAGCATATTTTCAACATGTTGTTGTATATTATTGAACACTTCTGCAGACACCGCACTGCTGCCGGCCCGCAGCGAGCCGTCCTTGTTGAAGCGCACCGGCAGCACCTCGGTGTTACCGCCCACCAGCGCGTGGATCACCCCGTCGTCCTCCAGCAGCAGGCCGTCGAACCGGAAGGGCGCTTTTTCCGAGCCGACCCGCCCCCCACTGGTTGGCGCCGGGTCGCCCGAAAGGTAAAGCACTGCGCCCGGGGCCGGGTTTGGATAGCGATTATCACCATTTTTACACAATGTATCCATATATATAATCATTTGCATGTTGATGCCGCAATACACTTCTTCCAGGCTAAACTTCTTGTCGCCTGTCTTGTAGTCGATGATGCACAGGTAGGTTTTCCCGTCCTCGCGCAAAATGTCCACCCGGTCGATTTTACCTGTCAGCTCAAGGCTGCTGCCGTCGGCTGCCACCACTTGCAGTGGCGGCACGCCGCTCTCGGCATGGCCAATCGTCAGCTCGGTCGCGTCGATGGTGAAGGCGCTCTTTAATGCCACATCGCGTAAAAAACAGAGCAGGCGCAGCGCCCCACCCTTGATCTGCTCCAGCCGCCACACACCACGCCGGGTATCGTCGGGCAGCTGCGCCTCGCTGAAGGCCTGCGCATGGCGCCAGGTCATCTCCCGCAGGCGGTCATCGTCACAGTATTTAAAATCCGCACCCGCCTCGCTGATAACCTGCTCCAGCAGGTAGTGCACAAAGGTGCCGCTTTCCAGCGGCGATATTTCCGCTTTCTTGCGTTCTTTTGTGCGTAATATACGTTCCATGTAGTAGGCAAACCGACAGCGATAGTAGCCCTCTGCCGCCGTGGCCGACAATCGCATATGTTGTTCCATCAGCCGGCGAATCATCCCGCCATCCGCCACCCGAAAATCGCCCGGGTTGTCCACCGCGTCCAGCAGCTGCAGCGCCGACGCCCAACTGCCCGCCGGCTGCCCGGCCAGCGCAGTGTACAGCGACGCCACCAGCGGTGTGTTCTCCCGGTAGCCCTTAGCCAGCCCCGCATAAGCCGCCGCCGGTGTGGGCGCCATTTGCACGGCAGTAAGCGCCAGAGGCGGCGGCTGCAGCACCTGCTTTACCGCTTCCAGCGCGGCGCTCATCGCTTTGTTTTCAGCCCCCTGGCGGGCCGGCCAGCTTAAGTACAGGGCCCGTCCCGACGATGTGAGCGCCCGGTAGAAGAACATTTCCTCCATCAGGCTGCGGTTTTCAAAGCTGCCGGGCATCTCGATGCCGCCCGCCACCAGCGCGTCGCGGTCCAGGTGGGTGAGCAGGCCGCTGTAGCCCACCTGCTGGGGGAAGCTGCCCTCGTTCAGGCCCACCACAAAGCAGTAGTCAATATCATCCAGCCGCATCCTGTCAGCCGTGGTAAAGCTGACACACTCCATCGTCTGCGCCGTTTGGCCAAACTCGGTGTTGCGCACCAGTATCAGCAGCAGTTCGTCATATTCTTCCGGCGTCAATGTCTCGCCGCCCACCAGCGCCACCATCTGATCCAGCAGGCCCATCGTCAGATCCCAGGCACGGCGCGTCTGTTCGGCCAGCGCGGGTTCGCCACGCGCCTCCAGCTGCCGGGCCGCAGCCTCACAGGCTCCCGCTGCGCCAAAGCGATCCAGTAGAAGATAAAGCTGTTTGGACAAACTTTCCACTTTTTTTATTTTACTTTTTTGTATAAATTCCTCTATTACAGGAATTGCCGCCGTTCTTACACCCTCCGCAAGGCGCAGCTGTTCTTCCGCCTGCGCATCCATCCGCTGCAACAGGCCGTCCGGGTGGCGTTCAAAAGGCACCCGCCAGTCGTCGGCCTTGGGGTTCCAGGTGTACACATAGTTTTCCAGCGCGGCCAACGCCATTTCGCCATAGGGGCACAGCCCGCTTTTCAGCAGGGCTAAAATGGGCCGGCTGGTTAGCCCCTGGCGCAGCAGCCCCAGTGCCGCCCGCACAAACACCACCGGCGCCGTATATTCTATCGTGCCGGTGGCATCCAAAAACACCGGTATCTCGTAGCGCTCAAACTGCCGGCGCACCGGCGTTTCGTAGGCGTCCATCTCACGGCACACCAGCGCCATCCGGCTATAGGGCACCCCCTCCAGCGCCAGGCGGTGCATCTGGGCCGCCGCCAGGCCCACCTCTTCCCATTCGTCGGCCACGGGGGTCAGGGTCAGGCCGCCTGCGGGGGGTGTTTCCGGGCGGTCATCCAGCGCCAGCAGGCGGTTCACCGCCAGCAGCGCCGTGTCGGCCGTCCGCTTCACACCGTCCAGCCCGGTGGGCACCTTTACCGCCACCCCCTGCTTTTGGGCCATGCGTATCAGGCGCTGGGCCACCCGGCGCACCGGGTAGAACAGCGCCAGCCCCTCCTCGCCGCGGTAAAGGTCATCGCAGCACAAGCTCACCATCACGTCGCCGCAGGCGGCCAGCAGCTTGTACAGCATCCCATACTCCGGGGCGGTAAACCCATCAAATCCATCAACATAACATATTTTTCCACAAAGATAGCCTTGATCCACCCGAGCGGCCGCCAGCGTCAGTTTATCCTCCGGGTCCACTGCCGCACCCGCTATCGCCGTTTCATATGCTTCAAAAATCAGCGCAATCTCCGCCAACTTGTCGTCGTTTTTTTCCAGCGCGATCTCCCGCAGCCGCCCGGGCTGCGCGCCGGCAATCTTCAGCTCCGACAGCGTTTGCGCGCACAGGCTGCAAAAGGCGGTGCTGCGCCTTTGGCGGGCAAATACCTGCAGCTCGCCGCCAATGGCGTCCAGCGCGCGGCGCACAAACACCACCCGCCCGGCGTCGGACAGCTGCGGGTGGTTCAGGCTGCCGGTGCTTTTCAGTATCCGCTCGGCCAGGCGGGCAAAGCTCAGCACCTCCACCCGGCCGTTCAGCGCGTCGCCCAGGTGGCGGTACACCATCGCCTCCGCCGAGGACGAAAACTGCTCCGGTACCAGCCACAGGCAGGGGCGACCCCGCGCCGCGTCGCTTTTCAGCGCGTTCAGCATATGGGTGGTCTTGCCGGTACCGGCTATTCCATAAATCAACTGTAGCATGGCCGCTCCTTTCCGCGCAGATATATATTTTATCCTCTCATACAACATCGCGCTTTAGAGTCTTTTTTTAAATTTGAAAACAGACTCTGGGCGGCGCTGTACACCAGTTGCCCCTACAGTAAGGTATACAAACCCATGTATTACCGATGGCCAGGGCGTCCACCGTGTAGATCACCCCGTTTTCCACGTACAAGTCGGCCAGGGCGGTGGCGGCCGTTGCAGTACTGCCGCTACTGTTGCCGGCAGACGCCGCCAGCAGCAGCGCCGCCAACAAAAAAGATGCTTTTTTTGCGCATGATTTCTCCCCCCATTTGCATCAGGTGACGCACGGTTTGCCTGCCGCCAGTATCCATGCCGCCGCACATCATGTTGCCTCCCATTATAACACACACAAGCGCCGCCGCTACCCTGCCGGAAAAGAAACAAAACCGGCCTGAATGGTCACGCTGAAAAAATTTTGCCACAATTGTTTGACTTCCTCCGCAATTGCTGATATACTATGTACGTACTTCTAAATGCTGCATGGCCTCACATGTTTTTGTAAGCCTTTAAGCGATTTTAGGGTTTACAAAAGCATGTGATTTTTTTGTTCAGTTTTAGAGTAACAACATTTTTAGGAGGCCCCAAATGAATTCTGGTACTGTGAAATGGTTCAACGAAAGCAAAGGCTACGGCTTTATCTCCAACGATGACGGCAGCGAAGATGTGTTCGTGCATTTTTCCTCCATCATGGTCGACGGTTTCAAAACACTGGCTGAAGGCCAGAAGGTAACCTACGACGTGGAGCAGGACCCCAAAAACGCCAGCAAGCTGCGCGCTATCAACGTGGTTCCCGCATAACGCTTGCTTTAAAAGCAAAACCTGCCAAAGCCGGCCTCCATTAATGGAGGCCGGCTTTTTTGGTGCGTGGCGGATAGACAAGCCCGGGAAAGCGTGCTATACTTGCTTAACTTCAAAACCGGCCCAGCGCCGGTTTTGAAACGCAGGCCATGGGCCTGCGTGGCCGCATTCATGCGGCCTAAGCGCCGTTCATAGGGGATTGCGCGCTTCGCGCGCTTGCGGGCTTTGCCCGCCTTCAAAAATGGTGCGCCATTTTTGAAGCAAATCCACTATATAATTTTTGGAATATATTTTGCCCGACATTTCGGCAAAAATATAAATCTCCGCCATAATTTGCAATAGAGGGGCAAATTATTTGTGGGGATTAACCAACCGCAACCACCAGGGAAAAGGAGAAGTGTGTGATGAACAAGCCATTCAAAAGGGTAATGGTGGCCAACCGGGGCGAAATTGCTATTCGGATATTCCGCGCCTGCTACGATTTGGACATGAGCACGGTGGCCATCTACTCCAAGGAGGACAAAACCAACCTCTTCCGCACCAAGGCGGACGAGGCCTACCTGATAGGTGAAAACCTGAGCCCGCTGGGCGCCTACCTGGACATTGGGCAGATCATAAACATGGCCAAGCGCCGCAATGTGGACGCCATCCACCCCGGCTACGGTTTTTTGTCGGAAAACGCCGACTTTGCCAAGGCCTGCGAAGACGTCGGCATCGCCTTCATCGGCCCGCCGTCTGACGTGCTGGCCCAAATGGGCGATAAACTGAGCGCCAAAGAGATTGCCAGGCGCTGCGGCGTGCCCACCATTCCGGGCAGCAGCCAGCCGCTGGCCTCGCTGGAAGAGGCCAAAACCCGCGCGGCCGAGTACGGCTTCCCCGTTATCCTGAAAGCCTCGGCCGGCGGCGGCGGGCGCGGCATGCGCCGGGTAGACGCCGAATCGGAGCTGGAAAACGCCTTCGAGCTGGTGAAGAGCGAATCGCGCAAGGCCTTTGGCAACGACGACATCTTCATGGAAAAGTTCCTGGTGGACCCCAAGCACATCGAGGTGCAGATACTGGCCGACCAGTTTGGCAACGTGGTGCATCTGTACGAGCGCGACTGCTCGGTGCAGCGCCGCTTCCAGAAGGTGCTGGAGTTCACCCCCGCCTTTTCCCTGCCCGAGAACGCGCGCGCGGCCATCCACGCCGACGCTGTGAAGATTGCCAAAGAGGTGGGCTACGTGAACGCCGGCACCGTGGAGTTTTTGGTAGACCACACGGGCAACCACTTCTTCATCGAGATGAACCCCCGCATCCAGGTGGAGCACACGGTAACCGAGATGGTGACCGGCGTGGACCTGGTAAAAGCACAGATTCTGGTGGCCATGGGCCTGCCGCTGAGCGCGCCGGGCATTGAGCTGAACTCCCAGGACGACGTGCAGGCCCGGGGCTATTCCATCCAGTGCCGGGTGACCACCGAGGACCCCCGCAACAACTTCGCGCCCGACACCGGCCGCATCACCGCCTACCGCAGCGGCGGCGGCTTTGGCATGCGGCTGGACGCCGGCAACGCCTTTTCGGGCGCCGAGATAACCCCCTATTACGACAGCCTGCTGGTGAAGGTAACCACCCACGACCGCAGCTTTTTGGGCGCGGCCCGCAAGGCGCTGCGCGGCATTGGCGAAATCCGCATCCGCGGTGTGAAAACCAACGTGGCGTTCCTGAACAATATCCTCACGAGCCCCACCTTCCTTTCCGGCAGCTGCCACACCCGTTTCATTGACGAAACCCCCGAGCTGTTCAAGCTGGACGACCCGCAGGACCGCGCCACCAAGGTGCTGCACTACATTGGCAATATTGTGGTGAACCAGCCGGAGGATTATCAGAAGCCCAGCTACAACGCCCCCCGCACCCCGGAGGGCTATAACACCCCCAGCGCCACGGGCGTGAAACAGCTGCTGGACGCCAAAGGCCCCAAAGCGGTGGCCGACTGGGTGCTGGCCCAGAAAAAGGTGCTGCTCACCGACACCACCTACCGCGACGCGCACCAGTCGCTGCTGGCCACCCGGGTGCGCACCCGCGACCTTTTGCACATTGCCAAGGCCACCAGCCACATTTTGCAGGACGCCTTCTCCCTGGAGATGTGGGGCGGCGCCACCTACGACGTGGCCTACCGCTTTTTGCACGAGAGCCCCTGGGAGCGGCTGGACCTTTTGCGCGAGGCCATCCCCAATATCCCCTTCCAGATGCTTTTCCGCGGCGCCAACGCCGTGGGCTACACCAACTACCCCGACAACGTCATCAAGGCATTCATCCGCGAGGCAGCCAAAAGCGGCATCGACGTCTTCCGCGTGTTCGACAGCCTGAACTGGATACCCGGCATGGAGCTGGCGCTGGAGGAGGTGGCCGCCGCCGGCAAGATCGCCGAGGCGACCATCTGCTACACCGGTGACATCCTGGACCCGAAGCGCGATAAATATAGCCTGAACTACTATGTGAATATGGCTGCGGAGCTGGAAAAGCGCGGCGCCCACATGCTGTGCATCAAGGACATGTCCGGCCTGCTGAAGCCCTACGCCGCCAAAAAGCTGGTGAAAACGCTGAAAGATGCCATCGGCATTCCCATCCACCTGCACACCCACGACACCGCCGGCAACCAGATTGCCGCGCTGCTCATGGCCACCGAGGCCGGCGCCGACATCGTGGACGTCGCCATCAGCAGCCTGTCCTCCCTTACCAGCCAGCCGTCCCTCAACTCCTTCGTGGCGGCCATGCAGGGCCAGGAACGTGACCCCGGCTTTGATTTGCAGCAGCTGCAAAAGCTCTCCGACTACTGGGAGGACGTGCGCCCCACCTACCATCAGTTCGAGGCCGGGCTGGACTTTCCCATGACCGACATCTACCGCTACGAGATACCCGGCGGCCAGTACACCAACTTCAAGCCTCAGGTGGAAAGCCTGGGCCTGGGGCACCGGTTCGATGAAGTGAAGGAGAAGTTCCGCGAGGTGAACGAAATTGTGGGCGATATCGTCAAGGTGACGCCCTCCTCCAAGATGGTGGGCGACCTGGCCATCTTCATGACCCAGCACGACCTCGACAAGGATAACTTAGTGGAAGAAGCCGAGAAGCTCACCTTCCCCGATTCGGTCGTCAGCTACTTCATGGGCCACATGGGCCAGCCGGAGGGCGGCTTCCCCATAGATTTGCAGAAAGCCGTGCTGAAAGGCCAGACCCCCCTCACCGGCCGCCCGGGCGAGCAGTTCCCTCCCGTGGACTTTGACGCCGTGAAGGAAACCCTGAAGCAGTACCGCGAGGCCCCCACCATGCGCGACGCCCTGAGCTGGAGCCTCTACCCCAAGGTAACCGAGGACTACTTCAAATATGTGGACGAATATGGCAACCTGGCCCGCATGGTCACCCACGTGTTCTTCGAGGGCCTGGCGCCCAACGAGACCACCGAGTTCACCATCGAGGACGGCAAGACGCTCATCATCCAGCTGGTGGGCCTGGGCGAGGCCAACGACGACGGCACCCGCAACGTCATCTTCAACCTGAACGGCGCCCGCCGCGAGGTGGCCATCCAGGACAAGGCCGCCACCGCCACCGTCACCACCATTACCCTGGCCGACGTGGACGACAAAAGCCAGGTGGGGGCCAGCATCCCCGGCGCGGTGTCCAAAATCTCGGTAAAAGAGGGCGACACCGTGGCGGAAAACCAGGTCATCGCCATCATCGAGGCCATGAAGATGGAAACCAGCGTGGTCTCCCGCATGGCCGGCGTGGTGCATAAAATCCACGTGAAGGAGGGGCAGTCGGTAAAAGCCGGCGAGCTGCTCATCACCGTAGACTAGCCTCTGCCAGCCTGTGGTGGCCACATAATTGCCCTGTAACAAAAGCGCGCACCATAAGGTGCGCGCTTTTTCCGCAGCAGCATTATTCCCCGCCCTGCGCCGCCACGCTTGACAGCCCCCGCTGTTGGGTGTATGATGCTATTATATGGTTAGCATAGACTAACGCATGAAAGCCCCGGCGCAACCCTGCCTGAAAGGAGCAGCCATCATGGAGATACGCAATTCCCGGGAGGATTACCTGGAGGCCATTTTGGTGATGGCGCAAAAAGCGCCGCAGGTGCGCAGCGTAGACGTTGCCGAGCACCTGGGCTATTCCAAGGCCAGTGTCAGCCGGGCCATGGCGCAGCTGGTGGAGGCCGGGCTGGTGCACATGGACAGAAGCAAGCTGCTTACCCTTACCGAGCAGGGCCTGCAGGAGGCCTGCCGCGTGTACGAAAAGCACCGCTTTTTTGAGGAGATGCTGCTTTCCGCCGGGGTGGAGGAACATGCCGCGGCCGAGGAGGCCTGCCGCATCGAGCACGCCATCAGCGACGAAGCCTTTCGGGCCATCAAGGCCACCTATGGCGAAGATGGGCTGCCCAAAAGTGACACCCCGTGAAGAAGGGCCACCCGCCCTGGCCATTGCCGCCCGGCTGCCAGGCCGCATCGCCGTACCGCCGCGCTTGCCACTTCCCCCAAGCCGGAAGCGCCCCGCAATCAGATATTACCCCCATAACCACACAAAAGCGGGCCGCCCACCGGGCGGCCCGCTTCAGCTATAGAAAGAATGGCTATGGCATCAACGCTTTGCGGCCGCTGCCGGCCCCGGGCAGCACAAACTTTGCCACCAGCTGCTCCAGCAGGGCGGCCTGGGCGCTCATCTCTTGGGCCGAGGCCGCACACTCCTCGGCGGTGGCGCTGTTGGCCTGCACCACCGAGGAGATCTGATCCACCCCCTGGTTAATTTCATAAATAGCGGTGCTTTGCTGCTGGGACGAGCCGTTGACCATCTGCATGCTCTCGGCGCTGCGCGCCACAATGGTGGCCACCTCGCCCAGCCCCTCGGCGGTCTTTTTCATAATGCCGCCGCCCTTTTGTACGCTCTCCACGCTGGTTTCTATCATCGCGCCGGTCTCTTTGGCGGCCTGGGCGCTCTTTTGCGCCAGGTTGCGCACTTCGTCGGCCACCACGGCAAAGCCCTTGCCATGCTGGCCGGCGCGGGCGGCCTCCACCGCGGCGTTCAGGGCCAGAATGTTGGTCTGGAAGGCGATGTCGTCTATCACCTTGATAACCTGCGCAATGTCCTGGCTGCTCTTCTGGATACTCTCCATCGCCTGGCCCAGCTCGGCCATCTCCACATTGGTCTGCTGCAGCAGCGTGCCCGCCTGCGCCACCTCATCCAGCGCACCGGCGGTGGCCTCGGTGTTCTCGTTTGCCTGGGCGGACACGTTGGCAATGGTGGCCGAAAACTCTTGCAGCGTGGCGGCCTGCTGGGTGGCGCCGGTGGCCAGCATCTGCGACGCACTGGCCACCTGGGCCGCGCCGGCGGCCACCTGCTCAGACGACTCACGAATGCCGGAAATCAGCGCGATGTTGTTCTGCAAAATCTGCCGGATGGCCCGGTTCAGGTCATCATGCTCGCTGCGCAGCGTAATTTCTTCGGTATAGTCACTGTCGGCTATCCGGGCCAGCACCTCCACCTGGTGGCGGGTGCTCTCGGCCATCTCCTGGAAGGCCCCGGTCAGCTGGCCTATTTCATCCTGCGATTTCACCGCAAGCTCTATGGCCATGTCGCCCACGGCAATTTGCCGGGAAACCCCCACCAGCTGCCGGATGGGCGCGCCCACCTTGCGGTTGATGTACCAGATAACAATGACGCCAAAGATGATGGACACCACCAGCGCCACCAGCAGTATCTGGATGGCAAACGCCCCGATACTGGCCATCACGGTGTTCAGCGAGATATCGACCGCCACTACGCCCACCACACGGCCGCTGGAATTGAAAATGGGCGCCATGCCCGATATGGACATGCCGTAACCGCCGGCATCATATACGCCGGAGTACATGGCCTGCCCGCTTTGCAGGGTGGCAAAAATCTCCTCGGCAAAGGCGCTGGCGTCCTCCTGCACACCCAGGTCCCCAATGTTATCGGGGTCGTCGGTGGGAACCATCCCCTCCACTATGTAGTGGATGTTGCCGCCGGCGCCGGTATCCAGGCCATAAAGGTAAAAAGCGTCCGTCTGTTTTTTGGCTTCATCAAACGTGGCTTTCAGTTCCATCCAGTAGTCGTTTTTTTCATGGGTCTGGGTCAGCTGCTCGTAGGCGTCGCCGTCAATGCCCGCGGCTGTTGTGGCGGCAATCATCTGTGCCATCCTGCCGTTTACGGCAAATACGTCGCGCTGATAAAAAAACAGGCCCAGCCCGCCCACAATGAACGCCACCAGCAGCAAAAACACAAACACGATGACCGATACCTTAAGCGCCAGCGATGATTTTACTTTCTTTCCCATAGCTCAATGCCTCCACGCCATATACGTGCCAAATAATTGACCAACGGCAATATTTTCTTATTATACATCAGCCCCAAAATAAAACAAGGCCTTTCAGCATTTAATTTTTGCCCCGCCGCGCCGGCGGCTTTCCCAGCAAAAAACCGCAGGCAAAAACGCTGCCGAAGCAAGGCTTCAGCAGCATTTTTTGCTGCATGTTATCGTTCGATCCTCATCCTATCTTTTCTGCCAGCAGCAGAAACGACAGCGGATACCCCTTGCCGTCGTACACCGCTGTCAGCCCCACGTCATAGTCATACTCGTTCAGGCGGAACACCCGCAGCCCCGCCGCGCTGGCCGCGTTTACAATGCTGGCCATGGTGTGTGAAAAGCTGGTGAAGGTTTTGGAGGTATATTGCTTCGACATATAGGCCATGCCCGTGTTTTCAATCCACGGCTCGCTCCTGAAGTAGGAATAGGCCAATTTATCCAGCCGGCCGGCGTCAAAAGCGTCCTCCTCGGGCGTGGGCAGCATGTTCATAAAGGGGTGGAAGTCGTGGATGAGCATCATGCCGCCCGGCTTCAGGCACATGGCCACCTTTTGAAACAGCGGGCCCAAGTCCTCAAACCAGGTGATGGCGCCAATGGTGAACAGGATGAAATCAAACGCGCCGTCATATTGCTGCGGGATTTCCAGGATATTACACGCAACAAACGTACAGTTGTCAATATGTGCCAGCTGGGCCGTTTCCCTGGCCTGCCCGATGATATTCTCGGCAATATCAAACCCCACGCCGGCTTTGGCCCCCAGCTGCATCAGCGACAGCAGCTCCCGGCCATTGTTGCAGCAAAACTGCGCCACC
>JAAYCI010000076.1 GCA_012729855.1 Oscillospiraceae bacterium | reverse complement strand
TCTTTCGCAGACTGAAAGCTTTTCGTAGGGTTTTCACCCGTTACGATAAACTCGATTGCGTTTTCATCACTTTCATTTGTTTCGCCCTTGTCTTTGATTCGTTGCGGTAGTGTCAACACGACCTAGTCAAGAATGATGTACAGAAGAAAGGGTAGATATGCAAAGAACGGTGCTGGTCACTGGGGCATCTGGTGCAATTGGTGCAGCAATAGCGCGGTATTTTGCGCGCTTGGGCGATAAAGTGGCATTGGGGTGCTTTTCCAGCCGGCAGCGGGCAGATGCCTTGGCCACAGAAATTAAGCAGCTGGGTGGCCAGGCACTGGTTTGCCCGGCAGATGTCTCCAATCCGGCACAGGTGGAGGCAATGTTTACCGCCATAGAAGCTGCTTTTGGCCCGGTGCAGGTGCTGGTGAACAATGCCGGCGTCGCGCAGCAAAAGCTGATGCTTGACATTACGGATGCAGATTGGAACCGGATGCTGGCCGTGCATACCGGCGGAACCTTTTTTTGCAGCCGCCGTGCTTTACCGGCCATGATACAAAAAAAAGAAGGCTGTATCATCAATATATCCTCTATTTGGGGGCAGGTGGGCGCCTCCTGCGAGGTGCACTATTCAGCCGCCAAGGCGGCGGTGATTGGGCTAACCAAGGCGCTGGCCAAAGAGGTGGGTCCTTGTGGCATCCGGGTGAATTGTGTAGCGCCCGGCGTGGTGGAAAGTGCTATGCTGGAAGGTTTTTCTGCGGAAGAACTCGAAGAACTGCGCCGGCAAGCCCCGCTGCTACGCCTGGGCACACCCGAAGATATTGCAGCGGCAGTGCATTTTCTGGCAGGAGCGGGCGCGAGTTTTATCACCGGGCAGGTGCTGTCGCCCAACGGCGGCATGGTGGTTTGAAAACCTGGGCTTGACAAACCCACAACCGGGTGCTAGAATAGCTGCAAATCAGTTCCCGGCGAACAGAAACGCCGGGAATGCTGAAACCGAAGACCGGGAAGAGTAGTTTTTGCAGACGGATTATAGAGAGCGGCCCACGGGTGGAAGGGCGGTATCACGCGCAAAAATGAATGGACCCGCGAGGGTGGCCCGAAACCTCAGAGCGTGCTGACATGTTCTTGGTGGGAGTAGTTGCCAACGGGAAAGCCGCATCCGTTACCATGGCGGCGTGCATTCAATTGAGTGCATTAGAGTGGGCCGTTTGGTCAATGTGGGTGGTACCGCAGGAGTTTTCTCTTGTCCCTGTTTTGTGGGGGCAGGGGTTTTTTTATTGTCAGGTTTCAATGCTTTTTGCAGGCATCAATACCGCAACCTGGAATGCTGCGAAATAGCGACAAACAAGAATCTATAATTATCGTGTCAAAGAGGTGTCAATCAATGTATATACCGGGAAGGCGATGGCGCGGCAGCAAACATGAAAGTGGGCCGATATAACAAAATAGCCATCGAATAGGAGAATTATTATGAAAATACCACATAAAATATACCTCGAAGAAGACCAGATACCGAAACAATGGTATAACCTGCGGGCAGACATGCCCCAAAAGCCCCCGCCGCTGCTGAACCCGGCCACCGGCAAGCCTGCTTCCCTGGCCGACCTTGAGCCGGTGTTCTGCACCGAGCTGGCCAAGCAAGAACTGGACGACAACACGCGGTATACGGATATTCCGCAGCCGGTGTTGGATTTCTACAAAATGTTCCGCCCGGCGCCGCTTATCCGCGCATACGAGCTGGAAAAGGCACTGGGCACCCCGGCCAAAATCTACTTCAAGTTTGAGGGCAATAACACCGCCGGCAGCCATAAGCTGAACTCCGCGGCGCCGCAGGTGTACTATGCCAAGGCCCAGGGCATGACCAGCCTGACCACCGAAACCGGTGCCGGCCAGTGGGGCACCGCCTTGGCCATGGCCTGTGCGTTTTACGGCATCGACCTCACCGTTTACATGGTGAAGGTAAGCTACGAGCAAAAGCCCTACCGCAAGGCGGTCATCGAGACCTTTGGCGCCGATATCGTTCCCAGCCCCAGCATGACCACCGAGGTGGGCCGCGCCATTCTGAAGGAGCACCCCGGCACCGGCGGCAGCCTGGGCTGCGCTATCTCTGAAGCGGTGGAAAAATCGCTGCAGACAGACAATTGCCGCTATGTGCTGGGCTCGGTGCTGAACCAGGTGGTGCTGCATCAAAGCGTCATCGGCATGGAGGCCAAAATTGCCATGGAGATGATTGACGAGTATCCCGACATCGTCATTGGCTGCGCAGGCGGCGGCTCTAACCTGGGCGGCCTGATTGCCCCCTTCATGCAGGACAAGCTGCTGGGCAAGGCCGCCCCGCGTATCGTGGCGGTGGAGCCGGCCTCCTGCCCCAGCCTGACCCGCGGCCGCTACGCCTATGATTTCTGCGACACCGGACGCATCACGCCCATGGCCAAAATGTACACGCTTGGCTCGGGCTTTATCCCGTCGCCCAACCACGCCGGCGGCCTGCGTTACCACGGTATGTCGCCTATTTTATCGCAGCTATACCACGATGGCTACATGGAGGCCCGCGCGGTGGAGCAAACCCGCGTGTTCGAGGCGGCCACGCTGTTTGCCCGGCACGAGACCATCCTGCCGGCGCCGGAGTCTGCCCACGCCATCCGCGCGGCCATTGACGAAGCGCTGCTGTGCAAAGAAACTGGCGAAGTCAAAACGATTTTGTTTGGCCTTACCGGCACCGGCTACTTTGACATGAACGCCTACATGAACTACCAGGGCGGCCAGATGAACGACACCGTGCCCAGCGACGCCGACTTGCAGAAGGGCTTTGACAGCCTGCCCAAGCTGTAAGCACCTGATACCATACACAAACACAGAACCCGGCCCAGGCGTTCAGCCTGGCCGGGTTTCTTCACATACTTTACACGCTTATAAGGTATAGTACAGCAGACTAACTTGAAAACAGCCCCGCTGTTTTCAAGGCGCAGGCGCAGCCTGTGCGGCGCGCACTGCGCGCCGTTTGCTATGTACGGTGTTAACATCCCGCCCGCTGGGCGGGATGACGCGGCGAGATGCCGCGTGCTTGAAAATCATCCCAAGATGATTTTCAAGTTAACTGAGTATACAGTGTTGGTTTCCGTGCGCTGCAAATGCGCGGCGGGTTTACGCATCCTCGTCCGACGCAGCCGGCGACAGTTCTTCCACCGGCAGTTGCTCGTCCATCGCGCTGCAATATTCGGCGGCGGCCACGGCAGCCACGGCGCCGTCGGCGGCGGCAGTTACAATCTGCCGCAGTGGCTTTTTGCGCAGGTCGCCCGCCAGATAAACGCCCGGCAGCGGGGTCTCGCAGGTTTCGTCCACTTCGGCGTAGCCGTGGATATCCAGCGGCAGCATGCCGGTCAGCAAATCGCTCTCCGGCACCACGCCCACGGCCACAAAAATGCCGTCAATCGGGATGATCCGCTCACCGTCAGGGGTGTTTATCACGCAGCGTTCCACGGTGTCGCCGCCTTCAATGGCGCGCACAGTGGCGTGGGTGATGATCTCTATGTTCTCACGCGCGCGTACGGCTTGCATCTTCACCTTTTGCGCGCGGAAAATATCCCGCCGGTGAATGAGGGTGACTTTTTCGCACTGGTTGGATAAAAACAGCGCGTCGCTCAGCGCGGTGTCGCCCCCGCCCACAATAGCCACCCGCTTTTGGCGGAAGAAGGCGGCGTCGCAGGTGGCGCAGTAGGACACCCCCCGCCCGGTGTATTTTTCCTCGCCGGGCACATCCAGCCGCCGCCGCGCGGCACCCGTGGCCAGAATGACTGTGCGGGCCTCGTACACCTTTTCGGAGGTGGTCACCCGCTTCACCGGGCCATCCAGTTCCATTGCCGTCACTGCCTCAAAGCGCACCTCGGCGCCCTGGCTGATGGCGTGGCTGTACAGCTTGGTGGCAAACTCCACCCCCTCAATGCCCTGCAGGCCGGGGTAGTTGTCCACCTCGCTGGTCAGGGCTATTTGCCCGCCATACATGTTTTTGTCCAGCACCAGTGCGGTAAGGCCGGCGCGCGCCGCATAAATGGCCGCCGTAAGCCCGGCCGGCCCGGCGCCTATAATAAGCACATCGGTCATGTGGTGTTCCTCCATAAGCTGTAGTGGGGTCGTCTGCTCCCATTATACCGCTTTAAGGGCGCGGGTGCAAAGGGAAAGCCTGTCGTAAAATAGCCCGCGTTCCAACGCGCATTTATCTGAAGCAGCCCGTTTTTTTGGGTGTTGGGCAGCAATTTCGTGCCCGATTGCGCTTTCCCCGCGTTAGTGGTAAAATGACACTGGCATTATGTGCCTGATTTTGGCGGCCAAATGTATTTACACAAAAGGAGGGGAGCCCGGTGGCAAAACGGCTGTGCGCCGGTATACTGGCACTTTGCCTGGCGGTGCTGCTGGGCGGCTGCGGCTCCATCTCCTTCCAGAATGTGAACGAGCTGCTGCGCGCGCCGGCCATGGGCCAGGGCCTGGACGAGATACAAAAAGCGCTCAAGGGCTACCTGGGCGGCGAGGAACCGCAGTACAAATACCCAAAAGGCGGCGACGAGCGCAGCCCCATTATCCGCACCGACCTGAACGGCGATGGCCGCGAGGAGGCTATTTTGCTGTACAGTGTGTCGGAGGCTACCGGTTTACACCCCGACAAGGGCAGCTCGGTATACGTGGCGGTGATGGAGCAGGTGGAGGGCAACTGGACCGTCATTCAGGACGTGCGGGGGCTGTCCACCGAGGTGGCCAGCCTGGAGGTGGCCGACCTTTTGGGCGACGGCAGCCTGCAGTTGATCATCGGCTATGCCTCGGCCAACCTTACCGCCAAGGTGCTGGCGCTTTACCAGTACCTGGATTTTACGCTGCAGGAAACCATGAACTACAACTATTCCCGTTATGAGATAGGGGATTTCACCGGCCGCGGCGGGCAGGAGCTGGTGGTGGTCTCCCGTGAGGAAGAGGCCAGCCGGCTGCAGCTGTATTATGTGCCCGCCCGCGACGGCCGCTTTGTTACCGAGGAGATAGAGCCGGTGACGCTGGACACCAACTTCATAACCTGTGTGGGCATCAGCCCCAGCGCCGGCCCAAACGATACACGCTTGCTGGTGGTGGACGGCAACAGCAGCACCGACACCGGCGCGCTGACCAGCCAGCTGGTGTACTATGAGCCCAAGCGCGACGTATTTATTGCCGATGAAGTGAACCCGTTGCGGGGCTCGGCCGGCCGTTCTTCGCCGCTGCTGCTTTCGCGCGATGTTGACGGCGACGGCATTGTGGAGATCCCCCAGCAGCGCAACCTGCCGGGCATCCAAACCTCGGGCAGCAGCCATACGCTGCAGTTTGTGGACTGGATGGATTTCACCGGGCAGGAAGCGGCCATCAAGCAGTTTGGCCTGATGGACACCACCCAGCGCCTGTATGTCAGCTTTCCCGAAGACTGGCGCGGCGAGATATTGGTGGAAGACAGCTCCCAAAGCGGCGGCTGGGTGGTCAAGGCGCGCGCCAGCCGCCAGGTGTTGCTGTCCCTGCTGGCCCTGCAGCGCGGCGAGGATCCGCCGCTGGGCGCGTTGCGGGTGCCGGGCTCCACCACCTATCTGGTGTTCAGCAGCCGGCTGGCCGAGGCCGAGCGGGCGCAGATTAACGCGCTGGAGTTGACCACCTGAACCGGCCAAACATACGCAGTTGCCATGACCGCATGGAGAGGAGATGCCATGGGAAAGATACTGGTAGTGGAAGACGAGGGTTCTATCCGCGAGCTGATTGTGCTGAACCTGGAGATGGCCGAGTATGAGGTGGTGGAGGCCGCCACCGCCGAGGCGGCGCTGGAGCTGTTCACCGCCGCGCCAGAGAGCTTCAAGTGCGCCATTTTGGACATCATGCTGCCCGGTATGAATGGCTTTACCCTGTGCGAAAATATCCGCGCGGCCTCGCCCGTGGTGGGCATTGTGATGCTGAGTGCCAAGAGCCTGGAGGCCGACAAGATACGTGCGCTGAGCATTGGCGCCGACGACTACATGACCAAACCCTTTTCCATCAGCGAGCTGAAAGCCCGCATCGACGCGCTGTGCCGGCGTATCAGCCGCAGCCAGGTAACGGTGGAGGAGAGCAGCCGGCTGGTAAGCGGCAACTTTGTGCTGGATGAAAAAAGCCGCGTGATGATGAAAAACGGCCAACCCATAGACCTGACCCAGGTGGAGTTCCAAATTATGGAGCTGTTCTTCCGCAACAGTGGCACCGCCCTGGTGCGCGACAAAATACTGGAGGGCGTGTGGGGCGAGAACTACTACGGCGACGTGAAGATCGTGGACGTTAACATCCGCCGCCTGCGTATGAAGATAGAGGACGAGCCCAGCAACCCGCAGCATATCCTCACCGTGTGGGGCTATGGCTACCGCTGGAATCCATAAGGGAAGTATACGCCAAAGAGGGCACGGATGAGCAACCGGAAACAAGCACCGCAAAAGCGGCCAAAGCGTAAGGCAGGCGCGGGCTCCATCACCAAACGGTGGGTGCGCGGCAGCCTGTTCTTCACGCTGGCGGTGGTGCTGGTGGCCGAGTCCGTTTTCCTTTTCTTTATGATTTCCGGCTACTACGACGGCGCTTCCCGCGCCATTCAAAACCAGTTTTACACGCTGGAAAGCCAAATGACGCTTACCCCCACCGCCACCGACGAGCAGCGCCTCTCCCGCCTGCAGCGCACGGTGGAGGAGTTTGAGGAGAAGACCCGCTTCGAGCTGATGCTGGTGGACTTCAATGGGCAGATTGTGGCCAGCTCCACCGGCCTTTTGCCCACACAAGGCGAGGTGGCGCCCGATATCCGGGAGGCTTTGGCGGAGGGCGGCGCCGGCATGGCCCAGTTTATTGGTGCCAACGAGCGTGGCGAGCGGGTGATGGCCATCACCGCGCCCACGCCCTACTCGGCCCGCGGCATTGTGGCCATGCGGGTGGTTACCAGCCTCACCCTGGTGGACGAGACCATCCGCAACCTGGTGCTGGTGTCGGTGGCCATCCTGGCGGCAATCATTCTGGCCAGCATCATTTCAGGCATATATTTTATACGTTCTATCGTTATACCGCTGCAAAAGGTGGAGGCCTCGGCCGCCCGCATTGCCCAGGGCGACTTTGGCACCCGGGTGGAGGACAACAGCAACGACGAGATTGGCAGCCTGTGCGTGACCATCAACAACATGGCGGAGGAGCTTTCCCGCAACGAGCGGCTGAAAAACGAGTTTATCTCGTCTGTCAGCCATGAGCTGCGCACCCCGCTTACCTCCATCAAGGGCTGGACGGAGACGGTGGGCAAGCTGTCCGACCCCGGCGACCCCAGCTTCCGCCGCGGCATTGAGATCATCTCGGGCGAGACCGACCGCCTGTATGACATGGTGGAGGAGCTGCTGGACTTTTCCCGCATGCAGGACGGCCTGGTGCTGAAGCTGGAGCTGCTGGACCTGGCCGCCGAGGTGGAGGACGCGGTGCTGCTGAGCGGCCAGCGGGCCGCCAGCCTGGGTATTGCGCTGATGAACATGGTGCCCGACCTGCCCGTACCGGTGATGGCCGATAAAAACCGCATGCGTCAGGTGCTGGTGAACGTGCTGGATAACGCCATTAAGTATTCCTTTACCGGGGGCGAGGTGGATGTAGCGGTGCGGCAGGCGGATGGCCGCGCCATTGTGACCATCATGGACGATGGGCAGGGCATTGCCCCCGACGATTTGCAGAATGTGCGCCTGAAGTTCTACAAGGGCCGGGGCGCCCTGCGGGGCAGCGGCATTGGCCTGGCGGTAGCCGACGACCTTACCCGGGCCCACGGCGGCACGCTGGAGATAGAGAGTGAGCTAAACCGCGGCACGCAGGTGACACTGACATTCCCACTGTACCAGAAAAATAAAACGGGCAGGCTTTTGCCCGAAGGAGCAGCACATGTCGAAGAAAACCCAGTTTAAAACCACCGTAGGCGGCCAGGCCGTTATGGAGGGCGTGATGATGAGCGGCCCGGCCAAGTGGTGCCTGGCGGTGCGCACACCCGAGGGCGAGGTGGTAACCGAGCTGCACGACACGCGGCGCCGCCCGTGGGCCAAATGGCCGTTTATCCGCGGCGTGGTCAGCTTTGTAAACTCCCTGCTGATGGGCTACAAAACGCTGATGCGCAGCGCCGAGCTGGCCCTGGGTGATGAACTGGAGGCCGAAGAGCCCTCCAAGTTTGACAAATGGGTGGATCGTCACTTTGGCGAGGCCGGCAGCAAGATCATCTTTGGCGTCTCGGGTGTTTTGGGCGTGGTGCTGGCGGTGGTGTTGTTCATGTTTGTGCCCACGGCGGTGGTTAACCTGGTGGATACCTACCTTGTGCAGCTGGGCTGGGGCAAGTCGGTGCTGGAGGGCGTTTTGAAGATTGCCATCTTTGTTGGTTACCTGGTACTGGTGCGCCGCCTCAAGGAGATAAGCCGGGTGTTCTCCTACCACGGGGCCGAGCATAAAACGGTGTTCTGCTATGAATCCGGTGATGAGCTGACGGTGGAAAATGTGCGCAAACACACCCGTTTCCACCCGCGCTGCGGCACCAGCTTCCTGCTCATCGTGCTCATCATCTCCATCATCCTGTTCAGCGTGGTCACCTGGTCCGACCCCTTCCTGCGGGTGGCGCTGAAAATTTTGCTGTTGCCGGTGGTGATGGCGCTGGCCTATGAGGTGATTCGCCTGGCCGGCCGCTACGACAACCCGGTTACCCGCGTTATCTCGGCGCCCGGGCTGTGGCTGCAGCGCCTGACCACCAACGAGCCCGACGACGCGATGATCGAGGTGGCCATCGCGGCCATCCAGCCGGTGCTGCCCGAAGACCCCGGCGAGGCCAAGTGGTAGCATGAAGCCGGACGCCCCCCAAGAAACAGTGCAAGCCGCCTACCGCCGCTGCCGGAACCAACTGCGGCAGGCCGGCATCGCCGAGGCCGCCTTTGAGGCCGAAACCCTGATTAGCCACGTAACCGGCCGCTCGCGGTTTGAACCGGGCACTTTGACCGCAGAACAAAAATTGGTGCTTGATGCACTTATAATAAAAAGATTGAATCGGGAACCTTTGCAATACCTGCTAGGTTCGTGGCCTTTCATGGATTTGGAGCTGGCCGTGGGCCCCGGCGTGTTGATTCCCCGCCCGGAGACCGAGCAGGTGTGCCTGGCGGCGCTGAAGTGCCTGGCCGGCAACCCGCAGCCCACCGTGTTGGAGCTCTGCGCCGGCACCGGCGCCATGGCGCTGGCCATCCAAAGCCGGCTGCCCCAGGCTACTGTAACGGCGGTGGAGCTGGACGCAGCGGCTTTTGGGTGGCTGGAGCGGAACATTCAAGCTTTTGCGCAGAACCACGCTACTGCGCCCATGTCGGTGCAGGCCGATGTGTTGGAATATCATCACGCCCTGCCGGTTGCCGCACTGGATCTCATTGTGTGCAACCCGCCCTATGTAGCCGAGGCCGAATACGCCGGTTTGGAGCCGGAGCTTTATTTCGAGCCGCGCCGGGCCCTGATAGCCCCCGAGGGCGGTTTGTTTTTTTATCGCCGCATCGCGCGGGATTACCTAAAAGCGCTGAAACCGGGCGGCTGGCTGGTGTTCGAGCTGGGCGCCGGGCAGGCCCCGGCGGTGGGGGAGCTGCTGGCGCAAAACGGCTACACCGCCATAGAAACCCGCCCCGATTATGCCGGCCACGACCGCATTGCGCTGGCCCAAAGGCCACCTTTGGGAACATAAAATTCTCTTATATATAATAAAGTATATAAGGGTGTTTGATATTGCACATGCCGCCCAAAGTTTTGATTGACAGCGCGGCGTAAAAAAGGTATTATATTCGTGTTGCCCAATTCCGGGCAGGATTTTTCATGCCCATTTTGCAGGGCGAAAAAATCACCCCATAAAGCTGGTTTTGCCGTGGCAGGCAACTGTTTGCCCGGCCAGACATAGAATATCATTTTGGAAAGGAGGAAAACCATGCCCACATTCAACCAGTTGGTGCGCAAAGGCCGTGAAGTGAGCGAGAAGAAAAGCACCGCCCCCGCGCTGGGAAAGAACTACAACAGCCACAAAAAGATGTATACCAACCAGAACTCTCCCCAGAAGCGTGGCGTTTGCACCGCCGTTCGTACCATGACGCCGAAGAAGCCCAACTCTGCACTGCGTAAGGTGGCCCGTGTGCGCCTTAGCAACAACATCGAGGTCTCCAGCTACATTCCCGGTGTTGGCCACAACCTGCAGGAGCACAGCGTGGTGCTCATTCGCGGCGGCCGTGTGAAGGATCTGCCCGGTGTGCGCTACCACATCATCCGCGGCACGCTGGACACCCAGGGTGTTGCCGGCCGCGGCCAGGCCCGCAGCAAGTACGGCGCCAAACGGCCCAAGAAAGCGTAAACTTTAGCCAAATTGCCCTAATTAGGGATTTCACATAGATGTGTACATCCCTTTTTGAGGCCGAAGCACGGAGTGTGCTTCATCGAGGAGGCCAAAGGCGATGAAGGGGCTCACCCGCCGTTAGCCAACCGCGCCGCGCCGTGCGCGCCGCTTTTGGACGTGGGGAAAAGATAAAACGCATTTGCGTTTTGTATCTTTTGTCCTTCGAACCCCGGCCCCAGTACCTGCGATTTCATTTTGTAATGAAGGAGGGAAGACGATGCCAAGAAGAGGGAATGTGCCAAAACGGATACCGCTTGCGGATCCGATGTACAACTCCAAAATGGTGACACGTCTCATTAACAGTATCATGCTCGATGGCAAAAAGGGCGTTGCACAGCGTATTGTTTACGATGCCTTTGACATTGTGCGTGAAAAGACCGGCAACGACCCGCTGGAGATGTTTGAAAAAGCGCTGGAGAACATCATGCCCACGCTGGAAGTTAAAGCGCGCCGTGTGGGTGGTTCCACCTACCAGGTGCCGCTGGAGGTTCGCCCGGAGCGCCGGGTGACCCTGGGCCTGCGCTGGCTTACCAGCTATTCGCGCGCCCGCAACGAGCGCACCATGCGCGAGCGGCTGGCGGGCGAAATTATGGACGCCGTGAACAGCACCGGCGCCGCCGTGAAAAAGCGCGAAGACACACACAAGATGGCCGACGCCAACAAGGCGTTCGCGCACTACAGATACTAAGGCCAATTGGCTTTGCGAAGCAAAGCAGGTTCACTATTCAAATGTATGCCGGCGCAGCCGGTGTGCGATAAATCAGCCTGAACGATTTATCGGAAGGAGACAACATGCCAAGAGACGTTTCTCTCGAGATGACGAGAAACATCGGGATCATGGCGCATATCGACGCCGGCAAGACCACGACCACTGAGCGCATCCTGTTCTACACGGGTATCAACCACAAGCTGGGCGAAACCCACGAAGGCTCTGCTACCATGGACTGGATGGCCCAGGAACAGGAGCGCGGTATCACCATCACCTCGGCAGCTACCACCTGCTACTGGAGCCACACCGACCTGCTGGACGATCCCGCTGCCGCACTAAAGAATCGTCATCGTATCAATATTATTGACACCCCCGGCCACGTGGACTTCACCGTTGAGGTGGAGCGCAGCCTGCGTGTGCTGGATGGCAGTGTCACCGTGCTGGCAGCCAAGGGCGGTGTGGAGCCGCAGAGCGAGACCGTATGGCGCCAGGCCAACAAATACAACGTGCCCCGCATGGTCTACATCAACAAGATGGACATCATGGGCGCCGACTTTTTCCTGGTCATCAACATGATGATCGACCGCCTGAAATGCGTGCCCGTGCCCATTCAGCTGCCCATTGGCGCCGAGGAAAATTTCCGCGGCATCATCGACCTGGTGGAGATGAACGCCGTTATCTACTACGACGACCTGGGCAAGGATGTGCGGGTGGAAGCCATCCCCGACGACATGCAGGAGCTGGCCCAAAAGTACCACGATGAGATGATTGAAGCCGTGGCCACCTACGACGAAGCGCTGATGGAGAAGTACCTGGAGGGCGAGGAGATCTCCAAAGCCGAGCTCAAGGCCGCCATCCGCAAGGAGACCATCGACAACACCATCGTACCCGTGGTGTGCGGCACGTCCTACAAAAACAAAGGCGTACAGCTGCTGCTGGATGCCATTGTGGACTACATGCCCGCCCCCACCGACATCGCCGACATGAAGGGCATCAACCCCAAAACCGGCGAGGAGGAGACGCGCCCGTCGGCCGACGACGCGCCCTTCAGCGCGCTGGCCTTCAAGATTGCCACCGACCCCTTTGTGGGCAAGCTGTGCTATTTCCGGGTATACTCCGGCATTGCCAAAAGCGGCGGGCCGGCCTACAACAGCGTGAAGGACAACAATGAGCGCCTGGGCCGTATTTTGCAGATGCATGCCAACCACCGGCAGGACATTGAAGAATGCTACGCCGGCGACATCGCCGCCGCGGTGGGCCTGAAAAACACCACCACCGGCGACACCCTGTGCGACCAGAAGCATCCCATTGTGCTGGAAAGCATGGACTTCCCCGAGCCGGTCATCCGGGTGGCCATTGAGCCCAAGACCAAGGCCGGCCAGGAGAAAATGGGCATCGCCCTTTCCAAGCTGGCCGAGGAAGACCCCACCTTCCGCACCTACACCGACGACGAGACCGGCCAGACCATTATTGCCGGCATGGGCGAGCTGCACCTGGAAATCATTGTGGACCGCCTGCTGCGTGAGTTCAAGGTGGAGGCCAACGTGGGCGCGCCCCAGGTGGCCTACCGCGAGACCATCCGCAAGGAAGTGCAGCAGGACACCAAGTATGCCCGCCAGAGCGGCGGCCGCGGCCAGTACGGCCACGTCAAAATTCGCCTGGAGCCCAACGAGATGGGCAAGGGCTACGAGTTTGTGAACGCCGTGGTGGGCGGCACGGTGCCCAAGGAGTATATCCCCGCGGTGGACCAGGGCATCCAGGGCGCCATGCAGGCCGGTGTGCTTGCCGGCTACCCGGTGGTGGACGTGAAAGCCACCCTGTACGACGGCTCCTTCCACGAGGTGGACTCGTCCGAAATGGCCTTTAAAATCGCCGGCTCCATGGCTTTCAAAGAGGCCATGCGCAAGGCCAGCCCCGTCATTCTGGAACCCATCATGAAGATCGCCGTTACGGTGCCGGAGGAATACACCGGCGACGTTATTGGCGACCTGAACGCCCGCCGGGGCCAGATCCAAGGCATGGAAGCCCTGGCCGGCGCGCAGCAAATCAACGCACTGGTGCCGCTTTCCGGCATGTTTGGTTACGCGACAGACCTGCGCAGCAAAACACAGGGCCGCGGTCAGTACAGCATGGAGCCCAGCCACTACGCCGAGGTGCCCAAGAGCATTGCCGAGGGCATTATGTCCGGCGGCACGCGCGGTGGCGATTAATCGCACGCAACACTTGATTTTTCAACGACGTTTTAGTAAAATAGCCTTACGTGCTATGCTTTCAAACTGAAGGAGGATATAGAACAAATGGGAAAAGCCAAATTTGAACGTACCAAACCCCATATTAACATTGGTACCATCGGCCACGTTGACCATGGCAAAACTACCCTCACCGCCGCTATCACCAAGGTGCTGGCAATGAAGGGCGAAGCCACATTCGTGGACTATGCCAGCATTGACAAGGCGCCGGAAGAGCGCGAGCGCGGCATTACCATCAATACATCCCACGTAGAATACGAGACCGATAACCGCCACTATGCCCACGTGGACTGCCCCGGCCACGCCGACTATGTGAAGAACATGATCACCGGCGCGGCGCAGATGGATGGCGCCATCCTGGTGGTTTCGGCCGCCGACGGCCCGATGCCCCAGACCCGTGAGCACATCGTGCTGGCCCGCCAGGTGGGCGTGCCCTACATCGTGGTTTTTATGAACAAGGTGGACCAGGTGGACGACCCCGAGCTGCTGGAGCTGGTTGAGATGGAAATTCGCGACCTGCTGAGCATGTACGATTTCCCCGGCGACGACACCCCGATCATTCCGGGCAGCGCGCTGCAGGCCCTGGAGAGCACCTCCGACGACCAGAACGCCCCCGAGTATCAGCCCATTCTGGCGCTGATGAACGCGGTGGACGAGTTCATCCCCACCCCCGAGCGTAAGGAAGACCTGCCGTTCCTGATGCCGGTTGAGGACACCATGACTATCACCGGCCGCGGCACCGTTGCCACTGGCCGCGTGGAGCGTGGCACCATCAAAGTGGGCGAGGAAGTGGAACTGGTTGGCCTGAACGACGAGAGCCGCAAGACCACCGTTACCGGCCTTGAGATGTTCCGCAAAACGCTGGATGACGCCCGCGCCGGCGACAATGTGGGCGCCCTGCTGCGCGGTGTTGCCCGCGACGAGATCGAGCGCGGCCAAGTGCTGGCCAAGCCCGGCTCCATCAACCCCCACACCAAGTTCATGGGCCAGGTGTACGTGCTGAAAAAGGACGAAGGCGGCCGTCATACTGCTTTTTTTAACAACTACCGCCCGCAGTTCTACTTCCGCACCACCGACGTGACCGGCGTTATCACCCTGCCGGAAGGCGTGGAGATGGTGATGCCCGGCGACAACATCGAGATGAACGTCGAGCTGATTACCCCCATCGCCATCGAGGAAGGCCTGCGTTTCGCCATCCGTGAAGGCGGCCGCACCGTGGGCTCCGGCGTGGTTATCAAAATCAACTAGACATGAATAACATAAAAACCCTCCTGGTTCAGGAGGGTTTTTATGTTATTCTATATTGTTATTACTGTCTTGTATTATGCTGGCCATCTTGCGTACAGGTGCGTTAAAGCACAGATAGAAAAGCATATACATGCCAAGGGTCATCGCTGAGAGAAGCAGCATCAACAATATGGCGTGCAAAGATAGCTGTGCAAAAAACTGCTGCAATAGTGCCAATGGCTGATGCAGGATGTCCCAGCTGTTAAAGCGCATCACCCGACCCATGTAAAGGCCCGCGCCGCTTAAAACAGCCACCCCTGCGCAAAGGCCCCAGCCCCACCACTTGCCCCGGCACCGGGCTATGCTTTGGTGCAGCAGGTAAAGCGACAGGCACCCCAGCAGGCACCCCACCACAATGGCAGCGCAGATGTGCAGGATGCCCAGCCAGTCCTGCAGCGATGAAGTGAACACGCCGCCCGGCTCGTCGTAGCTGAACCGGCTGATGTGGATGACATCGGTGACCAGGTAGGGGGCATTGGGGAAAAAGGCCAGCCACAAGGCCCACAGAACGCCGTTCAGCAGGCGGTGCAGGGCGCCTTGCTTTTTGCCAGCCCGCCGCCGCACCAGCAGCCAGGCAAACAGCAGCGGCAGTGCCGCCAGGAAGAGGTTCCACAGCAGGGAGAGGTGCAGTGGGGTGTATTCCAGCAGGGGAATGGTGGCCGCCAGCACCAGCGTCAGGATGCTCAGCGCCAGCATCAGGCGCCGCTCGTGCGCCGATAGAATTTTGGGCTTTTGCTTTTCGGTCATAGAAATCTCCGTTTCAAAGAACACTGTACGCTTCTGTTTGTCTTAACGTTCCGGAATCGGTTTTTGTTGCAGACGCCGCCGCTGGCCCGCCCGCTGAAAAGTGCTTCCTTTGGAACCCATTTTATTGTACAATTAATGCATCAGCAAAACGAGGGGGAGTAAGATTGCCGCACCAAACCATTATCATTGTCGATTTCGGCGGGCAGTACAACCAGTTGATTGCCCGCCGTGTGCGTGAGAACGATGTGTACAGCGAGGTGGTGCCCTACCAGAAGGCCATGGCCGCCATCCGCGAAAAGCAGCCGGTGGGTATCATTTTCACCGGCGGCCCCGCCAGCGTGTACGAGCCGGGCGCGCCCGACATCGACCCGGCGGTTTACCAAATGGGCATTCCGGTGTTGGGCATTTGCTACGGCGCCCAGCTGATGGCCCAGGCCCTGGGCGGCAAGGTGGAGCGCCAGGAGAAGCAGGAGTTCGGCCAGGTGGAGATCACCGCTTCCGGCGGGCTGATCCAAAAAGTGGTGCAGAAGGACGTTTCCTGGATGAGCCACAACGACCAGATCACCCTGCCGCCGCCGGGCTTTACCATAACGGCCACCAGCGCCACCTGCCCTTATGCCGCACTGGAGGATGCCAATAAGAAGCTGTATGCCGTTCAATTTCACCCGGAGGTGGAGCACACGCCCTTCGGCAAGGCGCTGCTGCACAGCTTTTTGTACGATGTGTGCGGCTGCACAGGCGACTGGACCACCGCCAACTTCGTCGAGGACGCCATTGCCGCCATTCGCGCCGAGGTGGGCCAGGGCCGGGTGCTCTGCGCGCTCTCCGGCGGGGTGGACTCCACCGTCTGCGCTGTGCTGGTGCACCGCGCCATCGGCGACCGCCTGGCCTGCGTGTTTGTAGACCACGGCCTGATGCGCAAAAACGAGGGCGACGAGGTGATGGACACCCTCGACAGTGCATTTAAGCTGAACGTGACGCGTGTGAACGCCGGGCCGCGCTTCCTGGCCAAGCTGGCCGGCGTGGACGACCCCGAGCAAAAGCGCAAGATCATCGGCGCCGAGTTCATCGACGTG
>JAAYCI010000075.1 GCA_012729855.1 Oscillospiraceae bacterium | reverse complement strand
TTGTCCATTACTATAACTATCGCAGACCCGCACATGCGCTCCATTACAAAAGCCCTATCCAGTACAAAACTGAACAGGGCTTCTGACTCACTCTCTTTTTGCTGTCTACTTTCTCTTGACTACTTCAGCTGCGGCCCTCGCCTTTTTGTATGTGGTTTGGTTTTAGCGAATGAAGTTGGTCATCACCTTGGGAACGGCGGGGGGGAAGGGGTGGCCCTGGGTGGTTTGCAGCAGCCAGGCCATGTTGGTGGCCAGGGTGCGTATGGTTTGCAGGCCCTCTTCGTCCTGCAGCACCTCTTCGGGGGTGTTGCCGTGCACCATGGCCCAGTACTGCGCCGAGGCAATGATGGTTTGGGTATAGCTGTTGTACTTGTTCAGCACATCCAGCGCGGCGGTGCTGCCGGCCCGCCGGCAAGAGATGATGGACGCCGATACCTTGCCGCGGAAGCCGTCGCCGCCCGAGAAGAACACGCGGTCCAGCAAGGCGAGGAAAGCGCCGTTGGGCGCCGCGTAAAATACGGGCGAGCCCAGCACAAAGCCATCGGTGGCCTTCATGGCGTCAACCAAGACATTGGCGTCGTCAAAGGCGCAGCGCCCGGTCTTCCGGCAGCTGTAGCATTCCACACAGCCGCTCACCGGCTGCTTGCCCAGGTGGTAGAACTCGGTGTCAATGCCTGCCTGGCCAAACACGGTGGCCATCTCGTTCAGCGCGGTGTAGGTGCAGCCATTCTTGCGCGGGCTGCCGTTTACCAGCAATACTTTCATCGTGTACCCTCCTTGAATGTATGAATTCTCCCAAGCTTAATTGTAGTGGCTGCCCGGCGCAAAAGCAATGGCCTATTTGAGTAAAAAAGTAAACCGGTGTGCCTGTTTTACAGGTGTGCCCATAGCAAAAGCTGCCATAAAGGACGTGCGCGCCGTTGGCCCCAACACAAAATCCTATTTCTCCTGGCACCACCCGGGCGATGAAATGACCTTTTACTGCTACTGCGCCGAGATGAAATAGCCGGTTCCAGGGGGTTGCAATCGGCCCCAAAAAGGTGTAAACTACGGTTAGCACTCAAAATGTTAGACTGCTAATTTACAAACCGGCACAGGAGGCAGATACGGCATATGAAACAGTTCAAGGCGGAATCCAAACGGCTTTTGGATTTGATGATCAACAGCATTTACACCCACAAAGAGATTTTTCTGCGGGAGCTTATCAGCAACGCGTCCGACGCGATTGACAAGCTGTACTTTTTGTCGCTGACGGACGACACCGTGGGCCTGGCCCGCGAGGACTTTGCCATATGGCTGGCGCCCGACAAAGAGGGCCGCACCCTGCGCATCAGCGACAACGGCGTGGGCATGAGCAAGGCAGACCTGGAGAGCAACCTGGGCGTCATCGCGCGCAGCGGCAGCCTGGCCTTCCGCAGCGAACACGAGGCGGCGGAGGATAAGGTGAATTCCGACGCAGCCGGAAGAGAGGACCCCCTGGGGGGTATTGATATCATCGGGCAGTTCGGCGTGGGCTTTTACTCGGCGTTTATGGTGGCCAAAAAGGTAACGGTGATCAGCCGGGCGTTTGGCGCCGAGGAGGCCTGGAAGTGGGAGAGCAAGGGCGCCGAGGGCTATACTATTACCGAGACGGAGCGCGACGCGGTGGGCACCGATATCATACTGGTGCTGAAGGACGACACCGACGACGAAAGCTACAGCGAGTTTGCCATGGACTACCGGCTGGAGCAGCTGGTGAAGAAGTATTCCGACTATATCCGCTACCCCATCAAGATGGAGATGAGCCGCACCCGCAAAAAAATAGGCAGCGAGAGCGCGTTTGAAACGGTGACCGAAATGACCGTGCTGAACAGCATGGTGCCCATTTGGAAGCGCGGCAAGGGCGAGGTGGGCGACGAGGACTACGCCGCTTTCTATAAAGAGAAATTCAACGACTATACCGACCCGGCCAGGGTGATACAAAGCAGCACTGAGGGCACGGCCACCTTCAACGCGCTATTATTCATTCCGGCCACCCCGCCGCACGACTACTACACCAAGGACTACGAAAAGGGCCTGCGGCTGTATGCGTCGGGCGTGCTGATTATGGAAAAATGCGGCGACTTGCTGCCCGACCATTTCAGCTTTGTGAAGGGGTTGGTGGACAGCCAGGATCTCTCGCTGAACATCAGCCGCGAGATGCTGCAGCAGGACCGCCAGCTGAAGCTGATACGCAATGCGCTGGAGCGCAAGATACGCGCCGAGCTGGGCAGCTGGCTGGCAAACGACCGCGAGGGCTACGAGGCGTTCTTCAAGAACTTTGGCTTGCAGCTGAAGGTGGGCGCCTACGCCGGCTTTGGCGCCGAGGCCGACAACCTGAAGGATCTGTTCCTGTTCTACAGCGCGGCAGAAAGCAAATATGTAACATTGGCCGAGTATGTGGGGAAGATGCCCGAGGGCCAGCGGTACATTTACTACGCCGCCGGCGACCGCGACAGCCAGGCCCGCCTGGCCAAGCTACCCCAGGCCCGCCGGGTGCAGGACGAAGGCTACGACCTGCTGCTGCTTACCGACGACGTGGACGAGTTTGTGCTGCAGGTGATGCGCCAGTACGGCGAAAAGGAGTTCCGCAATGTGTCGGGCGGAGACCTGGGCCTGGAGGACGCCGCCGAGAAGGAAGCGGTGGAGAAGCAGAACGCCGAGAACAAAGAAATGTTCGACTTTATGAAGGAAGCGCTGGACGGCCGGGTGGCCGAGGTGCAGGCCAGTGGCCGCCTGAAGGACGACCCGGTGATCATCACGGCCAGCGGGGGCATTTCGCTGGAGATGGAGAAGGTGCTGAACAGCATGCCCGCGGGCGAGAAGATAGAGAGCAGCAAGGTGCTGGAGCTGAACGCCGAACACCCGCTGTTTGAAAAGCTGAAAGCCCTGTATGCCGACGACCAGGACCTGCTGAAAACCTACACCCTGCTGCTGTACGACCAGGCTATGCTGATAGAAGGCCTACCCGTGGAGGACCCCGTGGCCTACAGCCGGCGGGTGAGTGAGCTGCTTGCCAAATAAAGCCAACCGAATAAAAAATCCCGGAGCCGACCCTCTTAAAAGGGCGGCTCCGGGACTTTTTATTCGGTATTATACCAAAACCACTTCAAAACCGATACGGTTTTGAAGCCGCGCGAGAGAATGGCAACCAAACCGCCCGAAGGGCGGTTTGGTTGCCGGTCATAAGTCAAACGCACACCCACAGGGCGTGCTGGCAGGCTTCGCCTGCCGGCTTGAAAACCGTTTCGGTTTTCAAGCGGTTTGACTATATAACGCAAGGCCCATAAAAACAGTATAATCGCATGGCCTTAAAGTAACCTGAAATGGTGGTAACCCCCTGCCAACAGCCTATTGGGTTACCCAATACCGGCTGCCGTTGGGCGTGCGGCCCAGGTAGCCGTATTCTATCAGGTAGCGGCGCAGGGTCACGTAGTCGTCAGGGTGCACGTCTTTTAAAATGGCGTTCACCTGCTGCTCGGTGTAGTCGGTGCCTTTTTCAAACTGCCGGGCAATCAGGTGCAGCACGGCCACCTTCTTTTTCTCCTTGGCCGGCAGCGCGCGCAGCCGCAGGGGGGCCAGGCTCTCGAACGCGTTTTTCACATACTGGTCGCTTTCTTTCTGGGTGATGACAAAGCGGTCGTCGGGCGCGGTGAAGGCGGACGGCACCGGCAGCAGGGTGTCGGCCTGGTGCTGGCGGGTCTCGGTGGCCAGCTCGTACAGCGCCAGGTACATGCGGGCGCGCTTGGCTTTTTCGCGGAACATGAAGCGCTGCCTGCGCATGGTGGAGGCCGCGGCCCCGGTCTCCGCGGCAATCTCCGCGTCCGATTTGCCCTCGGCCAGCAGGGCCAGCAGCTTTTTCTGGTGGTCGGTCAGCGTTACGTACTTGCCGCCGGTCTCCATCAGGTGGGCCAGGCGGCTGCCGTGGGCGGTTTGGGCGTGGTGGGCGGCCGCTTTGGCGGCGGTGTAATAGTGGCCGTCGCAGGGGTAAACCTCGTCCGGCTCAAAGCGGGCGCCGCAGGTAAGGCAGGTGGTGTGGCCGTCTGCCGTGTGCAGCAGCCCGGTTTTCAGGGTGGGAATGTCGTAGATGTCTTGCTCGTTGTTCATTATATCACCTTGTTTATTATTATAAACAAATAATAATATATGTGATTTATATTGTAAACATATGAAAAATGGTTGAACGGCGGCAGCCGCCTTGGCCGCGCCAGGAATGCTGGCGCAATGCGCAACGATGACGCTTTGCAGAAAACACAGGTGCTGCCGGCAGTTTTGGGAACAGGAAAACCCCCGGGCATCACAAATGCTCCGGGGGATGGGTTATGCCGGGGTAGCCTTATCCGCGCACGATAACGGCGCCGTCTTGGGCCAGCTTTTTCACTTCGGCGTCGCTGTAGCCCAGTTCCTTCAGCAGGGCAGCGCTGTCCTGCCCCAGGTGGGGCGCCATGGTAAAGGTGGTGGTGTCCTTGCCGTCAAAGTGCAGCGGCAGTACGGGCACAACAGCCTTTTCGCCGTTCTTGAAGGTAATCTCCCGCAGGTAACCGTTTTCCCAGGCTTGGGGGTCCTTGTAGGGCTCGCTGGGGTTGGCCAGCTTTTCGTACACCACGTCCATCTTTAAAAGGCCGGCCAGCAGGTCTTTGGTGCTTATTTGGGCAATGGCTTTTTCTATCCGCTCAATGATGATTTTAATGTTCTTTTTGGCGCCGGGAATGGTGTTGTACTCGGGGTTTCCCACCCAGTCCGTTATGCCAAACAGCGTAAGAAACTCATCGGATTTGCTCCCCCAGTTCCATGCGGAAATCAGCACCCAGTCGCCGTCTTTGGTTTTGTACAGCGGGCTGGTGGGCAGATACTGGTTATAACGGCTTTTGGGATAGTGATGGCCAAACTGCTCCTGGCCTATCAGCACGCCTATGGCATTGTACCACAGCGCGGCGCCGTACAGGGAAAGGTCCAGGTGGCCGCCCTGGCCGGTTTTGTCGCGCTTGTACAGGGTGGCCAAAATGCCGGCCAGCAGCATGCTGCCCGAGGTGCTGTCTCCAAAGCCACCCATGGGCTTGCTGGGGGTGCTCTCGGCTTCGGACCATTCAATCAGGGCACCGCTGCGGGCCCAGTAGGCGGCAATGTCAAAGCCGGGGCGGTCCTTGTCGGGCCCGGTAAGGCCAAAGGCGGTGAACTCGGCGTAAATCAGTTTGGGAAAGCGGGCCTTTATGGTGTCGTAGTCCAGCCCCAGGCGCTCCATCGAGGCATGGCGGGTGTTGGTGAGGAAGATATCGGTGGTCTCGAACAACTTCAGCAGCACCTCTTTGCCCTCGGGGCTTTTAAGGTTGATGGGCAGGCTTTTCTTGCCCGCGTTGCCCAGTTGGAACATCACGTTGTGGTCCTCGCTGTGGGGCAGGTCGTAGGTGCGGCCCATGGTGCGGTAGTCTTCGCCTTTGGGCGGCTCAATCTTGATGACCTCGGCGCCCCAATCGGCCATGATGCGTGCAGCCATGGGCACGGCCACATGGCTGCCCAGTTCAACTACCCGCAGTCCTTTCAGTACATCACTCATCTTATCCCTCTCCTTTCCAGTACCGGGCAGGGCCCGGCTGTGCGAATAACAGGTTGGCGGCGGCCAGTATGGCCGCCCGGCTGGCGGCAAAGTTCAGGCCCCCCTGCAGGTAGGCGGTGTAGGGCGGGCGCATGGGCGCGTCGCAGGAAAGCTCTATGCTGCTGCCCTGGGTAAACGCGCCGGCGGCCATAATCACATCGTTGTCGTAGCCGGGCATGGGCCAGGGCTCGGGTGCGGCGGCGCTGTCTACAGGGCTCATGGCCTGGATGCCCCGGCAGAGCGTTTTCAATTGTTCGGCGTCGCCCATGGTAATGGCGGTGATGATGTCCCCCCGCTGGTGGTACCATTTGGGGTGGGTCTCGTACCCCAGCTGCTCAAACAGGGTGGCGGCGTAGGCGCCGGCCTTCAGGGCCTCGGCGGTGGCGGCGGGGGCGTTGTAAAGCCCCAGGTATAGCTGGCGGGTCACGTCGCCGGGCATGCTGCCCACCTCGGCGCCCACGCCGGGCGCGCTCAGGCGGTGGGCGCACAGCTCCACCAGCTTGGCCTTGCCGGCAATGTAGCCGCCGCTGGGCGCAATGCCGCCGCCGGGGTTTTTAATCAGCGAGCCAACGATGAGGTCGGCGCCATACTCGGTGGGCTCGCGTGTGTCCACAAACTCGCCGTAGCAGTTGTCCACCACCACATAAATGGCGGGGTTGGCGGCCTTGGCGGCTTTGGCGGCAGCCTCGATGTGGGCGGGCAGCAGCGCCGGGCGGCTGGCATAGCCACGGCTGCGCTGCAGGTAAAGTATGGTGGCGTTGGGCGCCGCCGCGGTGATGGCGTCAAGGTCGGGCTGGCCGTCCTGCAGCTCCAGCTGGCGGTAATGCACGCCAAACTCGGCCAGGCTGCCGTGGCTTTGCGCACCCTCCAGCCCGATGACGCCGGCCAGCGTATCATACGGCCGGCCGGTGGCGCACAGCAGGGTGTGCCCCGGGCGCAGCAGGCCGAACAACGCCACGGTGAGGGCGTGGGTGCCGCTCATGAAATGGGGGCGGAAGAGGGCGGCTTCGCTGCCGGTGATGGCGGCGAAGATCTGCTCCAGCTTTTCGCGGCCGGCGTCGTTGTAGCCATAGCCGGTGCTGCCCGCCAGATGGTGGGCGGCCACCCGCTGGGTGGTGAAGGCCCGCAGCATCTTCAGCTGGTTGACCTCCTTGATCTGGTCTATCTGCCAGCAACGCGAGGCGATGATGAGCATGGCCTCGGCGTCGGCGTGTTTCACCTTGGGGGAGAGCTCCAGCCAGTCGCTGATCATACGCCGCCTTCTTTCCGATTACATTCTTGTATTACACGCAGAACCGCAAAGCCCAGGTTTTCATAAAAGCCGCGCAGGGCGGGCGCGCAAATAAGCTGCACCGGGCGTGGGGCGTACTGCGCTGCCAGCCGGCCCACCAGTGCGCCGGCCAGCCCGCGGCCCCGAAAGGCGGGGTGGGTAGCCACCGCGGTGATGTAAGCGCTTTGCGGCTGCAGGCTGTAAACGCCGGCCGTGGCCACAGTGGCGTCGCCGGCGCGAAAGGCCAGAATGTGCGCCAGGCCCCGGTTGCGCCGGGCGCACGAGTCCGCGTACCAAGCGCCGGGGTCTATGCCTTGCAAAAGGCCGGCGTGGGCCAGCGCCCACAGGTTGGGGCGGGTGTCCAGCGTGAGGCCATCGGCTTGCGGTGCGTTTGCTTTCTGCGTGGGCTGCCCGGTATATGTCATCAGCAGGCGTGGTGTGGAAGTATAACCGGCGGGTATCACCGTTTCGCCCTTAAAGCCCGCCACGCCGGAGAAGGAGAGGAACGCGCCCAGCTCGTCGATGTCGGCGGCGCCGCACAGCAACGCGCCGGCGCCCAGCACCATCAGCGCGCCGGTGCCGTCGGCCAGGTAAAAGCCGCAGGCGGCCGGGTGGCGGTGGTAGCACTGCCAGGCGGTGCGGATGCGCCCGCCCAGAAAGGGTTCCCTGGCCAGCAGGGCAAAAAAGTGGGGCAGGTCGGCTGCTTGCAGCCGGCGCATCACAGCGCGCGCACCAGCTGCTTGAAGTGCTCGCCCCGTGCTTCGAAGTTGGGGTAGCTGTCAAACGAGGCCGACGCCGGCGACAGGGTGACAATATCGCCCGGCTGCGCGTGCTGGCGGGCCAGCGCCACGGCGGCGGGCAGGTTGGCCGCGTGCAGTATTTGCAGGCCGCTTGCGGCAAAGCCAGGCTCGGCCCGCACGGCGGCCTCTATTTTGCCGGCGGTCTGCCCGGTGAGGATCAGCAGCTTCACCCGCTCCAGCACATCTTTGGCCATCGGCTCGTAAGGGATGTTTTTATCGTACCCGCCGGCAATGACGATGAGCTTTTGGCTGAACGCCCGCAGGCCGGCCACCACCCGGGTGGGGCTGGTGGCAATGGAGTCGTTGAACCAGCGCACGCCGTCAAGCTCCCGCACCGGCTCTATGCGGTGTTCGACCCCGGTGAAGCTCTCCAGCACCCGCAGCATGGCGGCGGGGGGCACTTCGTCCCGCAGGGCGGCCAGGGCGGCCAGCATGTTTTCCACGTTGTGGTCGCCCGGCAGGCACATCGTGCTGCGGTGGGCCACGGCCTGGGTGCGGCCTTCGGGCCAGGCCAGGGTCAGCTGGCCGTCCTCGGCCAAAAAGGCGCCGCTGGCCACGGGGCGCAGCCGGCTGAAAAACCGGCAGTCGCCGTGGGTGTTGGCGGCCATGCCGCGGCTCAGGGCATTCTCATAGCCCAGCACGGCCACGTCGGTTTTATTCTGATAGCGCAAGATATTGCGTTTGGCGGTCACGTATTCGTCCATGTCTTTGTGGTGGTCCAGGTGGTTGGGTGTCACGTTGGTCACCACCGCCATGTGGGGCGAGCGCGCCATCGAAATAAGCTGGAAGCTGGACAGCTCCACCACGGCCACGTCATCGGGGGCAATGCTGTCCACAATGGGCAGCAGCGCCCGGCCAATGTTGCCGCCCAGGTGCACACGCCGGCCGGCGGCCTCGTACATGGCGGCTATCAGCGAGGTGGTGGTGGTTTTGCCGTCGCTGCCGGTTACGCCGGTGATGGGGCAGGGGCAATGCTCGAAAAAAAGCGCCATCTCGCTGGTAACGCGCGCACCGGCGGCTTTGGCCGCCTGCAGCGCCGGGGTAAAGTATTCAAAGCCGGGGGTGCTCAGTATCATCTGCTGGCCCATAAGGCCGTCAAGATAATCGGGCCCCAGGCACAGGGCAACGCCCAGCGCTTCCAACTCATCCGCGCGGGGGCCAAAATCGGCGCGGGGCTTTTGGTCGCACAGCGTAACGCGCGCGCCGGCGGCGGCGAACATGGGAATGAGCTCCCGGTGGGAGACGCCGGCCCCGATAAAGGCTACCCGCTGCCCCGATAATGTGTCAAAAAAACGGCTCAATGGCGGCCTCCTGCCCTGCGTAAATACTCCCATGTATTATACCCATTCCCCCCATAAAAGTCTATGGCATTTCTATTTTGGAATTGGTGCGCCGGCTGGTGGGCGGCTGTCATGCCGCGGCATCTGCAGGGCATAAAAGCCCGGCCAATGTGGCATATCCCACAAAAAACCGCCCGGCTGGGGTTATGGATATGGCCCCAAGGGAAAACCGGTGGGCCCAGCCGTTTACATGCCCTGCCCGGCCATGGTAAAATGGTGGGCGAGGAACCCGCGCAACAGAATGGAGGCCCCCATGCCCACACAGGATGTGTTCGACCGCTTTGGCACCCGCTGCTTTGATGACCGCGTGATGCGTGACCGCCTGCCCCACGAGGTGTACGAGAGCCTGCGCAAAATACGCGACGAGGGCCAACCCTGGGACCCCCTGGTGGCCGACGTGGTGGCTGACGCGATGAAGGACTGGGCGCTGGAGCACGGGGCCACCCACTATATCCACTGGTTCACCCCCATGACCGGCGCGTCGGCCGGCAAGCACGACAGCTTTATTGACGGCGTGCAGCAGGGCGAGCCCGTGGTGCGCTTTTCGGGCAAGCTGCTCAGCATGGGCGAGAGCGACGCGTCGTCCTTCCCGTCGGGTGGGCTGCGCACCACCTTTGAGGCGCGCGGCTACACCACCTGGGACCCCACGTCCCCGGCCTTTGTACACGGCACCACGCTGTACATCCCCACGGCCTTTTGCGGCTACAACGGCGAAGCGCTGGACCAGAAAACCCCGGTGCTGCGCAGCATGCAGGCCATCAACAAGCAGGCGCTGCGGGTGCTGCGCGCCCTGGGCGACACCGAGACCCGCCGCGTGACGCCCACCGTGGGCGCCGAGCAGGAGTACTTCCTGGTGGAAAAAGAGCTGCTGGACCAGCGGCTGGATTTAAAGGTGTGCGGCTACACACTGGCCGGCGCCAAGCCCCCCAAGGGGCAGGAGCTGGAGGACCACTACTACGGCTCCATCTCCGAGCGGGTGCGCAACTTCATGCGCGAGCTGGACGAGGAGCTGTGGCAGATAGGCGTGCCGGCCAAAACCGAGCACAACGAGGTGGCCCCCGGCCAGTACGAGCTGGCCAGCATCTACGCCGGGGCCAACATCGCGCTGGACCACAACCAGATCACCATGGAGCTGATGCGCAAGGTGGCGTTGCGCCATGGCTTTGCCTGCCTGCTGCACGAAAAGCCCTTTGCCGGGGTGAACGGCAGCGGCAAGCACAACAACTGGAGCCTGACCACCAGTGGCGGCACCAACCTGCTGGATCCCGGTGACAACCCCGTGGAGAACCGCCCCTTCCTGGTGGTGCTGTGCGCCGTTATTGCAGCGGTGGACAGCTACGCCGACCTCATCCGCCTGTCGGCCGCCTGCCCCGGCAACGATTTGCGCCTGGGCGGCGACGAAGCCCCGCCGGCCATCATCTCGGTGTTTCTGGGCGATGCCCTGACCGGCCTGCTTAAAAGCCTGGCCGACGGCCACGCCTACGAGATGGGCGAGCGCAGCCAGCTGAAAACCGGCGTGAAGGCGCTGCCGCTGCTGGTGCAGGACGACAACGACCGCAACCGCACCTCGCCCTTTGCCTTTACCGGCAACAAGTTCGAGTTCCGCATGGTGGGCTCGTCCCAGAGCATTGGCCTGGCCAACGCGGTGATAGGCGCTGCGGTGGCCGACAAACTGCGCGGCTTTGCCGACCGCCTGGAGGCCGCCGAAACCGTGGACGCCTGCATCGCCGAGATTGTGCACCAGGTGTGGGACGACCACGGCCGGGTGATCTTCAATGGGAACAACTACTCGGAGGAATGGGTGGCCGAGGCCGCCCGGCGGGGTTTGCCCAACAGCCCCACCATGGTGGACGCGGCGTCGGCGTTTATCAGGGAAGAAAACATCGCGATGTTTGAGCGCACCAGGGTGTTCAGCCGCGACGAATGCCACAGCCGGTATGATATCATGCTGGACAGCTACGCCAAAACCATGCGCATAGCGGCCAACACCCTGCTGGAGATGGCCCGCCGCAGCCTGCTGCCGGCCGCCTGCGCCACCCTGAGCGCCATGGCCAAAACGGTGACGCGCGCCCAGGCCGCCGGCGAGCGCAGCGCCTACGCGGCCGGCCTTACCCGCCGGCTGACCCAGGCGGTGGACGCCTGCGGCGAAGCGGCCAACAAGCTGAAGGCCGCCCTGGCCGGCATAGATGGCGCCACCGCCGCCGAAACCGCCAAGGAGATGCAGCAGGTGATACAAAACGAGGTGGCCCGCCTGCGCCACTGCTGCGATGAGCTGGAGATGCTGGTGCCCGAGGAACGCTGGCCCATGCCCAGCTATTCGGCCCTGTTGTACGATGTATAAGAAACAAGCGCATAAAAAACAGGCCCTTGCCGCGCGGCAAAAAAGCGCGTACAATGGGCCTGTAGCATGCCGCCGTGGTGGAACTGGCAGACACGTGTGATTTAGGATCACATATCCCAAGGATATGCAGGTTCGAGTCCTGTCGGCGGCACCAAAGACACGATGATATGATAAATATCGCGTGTCTTTTTACTTGGGGCGGAACATGCCGGCGGCAAGCGAAGGCTTTGCCGCTGAAAAAAGGGGCTTAAAACGCACAAAGCACCAGCGATTCGTTATGGGCAAAGTTGCGCTGCTGCTTGCCCTGGGGGCCTATCTCGCCGTAGCTGTAAAAGCCGGTCAGGGTCAGGCCCGGGGGCAGGCCCTCCATCAGCTTGGCGGTTTCGCGGGCGTTGTCGGGTATCAGCAGCAGGTGCCGGCCAATGCAGGAGATCGCCATGACGGTGGAAAACTGGTAGCCGTCCCTGGCTTCGCCCTGCATCAGCTGCACAAGGGCTTGCGCGCCGTCCTGCGCGGCCTGCACAATTTGCTCGCCCTGCAGCGAGCACACCGCCAGCGTGGCGCCCTCGGGCACCTGGCCTATGGCGGTGCCGCTGCCGTCGGCCAGGTCTATCGCGTGCAGGGTGCGGGCAAAGGCGTAGCCGCCGCCCTCGCTGCTCTCCAGTATCAGCGGGTTGGAAACAAAGGTGACGGTGGTGTTGCCCTGGGTCAGCTCCTCCACCGGCAAGCCGATGGCGCGCAGGTAGTCGGTGAAGGGCTCGCCGTTCACCGTGTACACCACGTTGTCTTTGGCGCTTGTCACCTTGCGCTTGCGCTCCACGTCCACGCCGGTAACATTCTGCACCGAGAACACCGGCCGGATATTCCCGCCAATGCCCAGCACCACCATGCGGTCGGGCGTGGCCTGGCCGCCTGCCAGCGTAGCGTTCACGTCGCCGGTGCCGTTGTAGGAGGGCAGCCCGCCCACCACCGGCACCCCCGGGGCAATGGCGTTGAAGCGCTCGGGGTAATAGTCCAGCATGATGTCCAGGCTATAGGGCGGCAGCACGAACAACAGGCCGGGTGCGCTGCCCAGCGCCTCGGTTACCCGCCGGTAGGTGCTGTCAATCTCGGCCTGCACGTTTTCGGGTGTGATGGAGGCGGAAACCTCGGCGGCGAAGGTGCAGTCGTCGGCGGTGAGCACCGTGAGGGTGGCGGCCATGTCCATGAAGCCGCCGTTGTCCATGCTGGCAATGCAGGTGCAGCCAATAACAGGGAAGGGCACAATGGCCTGCAATGCCTGTGCAAGCTCGGCCACCTCCATGTCGGAATAAGTATACAGGATGCCCACCGACTGTTTGCCCAGGGCGAAACCGTCCTGCAGCCGGCCGGCCAGCTCTTTTGCCGCCGCGTCTGTGTCGTCTATCAGCAGGGTGTGTACCGATCTGGAACGCATGGGGCCACCGCCTTTCTTCTTTTTACTTGCCAGGGTCGTGTATAATATAATTACCATAGCATCAACAGTATGCGTTTTCAAGGGAAGTTTGCGGCATTGACAAATGGGCCGGGGAAAAGTAACCTGATACTGTAGATATATTTTGAATGTACATATTTTATTTGAGAGGAGGGGAACCCCATGCCCTGGAAGGACTGGGCGCTGCCGCTTGGGCCCGAGGACCAGGCGCGCCTGCTGGCTGAGCTGAAGGCGAGCGAGACACAGTGCAAGGGCCTGGAGCGGCGCGTGCGCCAGCTGCAGCGCGACAAGGAAAGCCTGGCCGCCATGCAGCAAAATGCCTTGGCGCTGCGCACCCACAGCCAGCGCGAGGCCGAAAAGCAGCAGATGTACACACGCCTGCTGCTGGAGGTGTTCCCCGGAACCATCATGGTGCTGGACAATGACCTGCGGTATGTTACCGGCACCAGCAAGCGGATTGTGGATTACATGGGCATGGGGGATGTTATGCTGTTGCCCGACCTGCCGTTAAAAGATATCCTGCGATACAAGTTTGATGGCGCCATGCTGCAGCGCACCCTCTCCAATTTTGAAACGGTGCTGGAAACACGGCAGCCGATGACCTATACCGACCTGCTTGAATTTGGGCGCGAAGACCAGGCGAATGTGAACATGACGATTGTGCCGGCCATTGATGTGCATGGGGAGCTGCATGGCGTGGTGGGCGTGCTGGAAAATGTGACCGAGCTGGCCAAAATGAAAACAAAGGCCGAAGAGGCGGACAAGGCGAAGTCCACCTTCCTGGCCAACATGAGCCACGAGATACGCACCCCGATGAACGCCATTACCGGCATGGCCAAGCTGCTGAAAAAAAGCGACATGGACGAACGCCAGGCCCGCTTTGTGGACAACATCCTGGTATCCTCCGAGTCCCTTTTGGAGATCATCAACGATATTCTGGATTTCTCCAAGATCGAATCGGGCTGGCTGGAGATTGTGGAGCAGGACTACGACCTGCCCAGTTTGATCATGGACGTCATCAACGTGCTGCGCCTGCGCGCCAAGGACAAGGGCCTGGCCTTCATCACCGATATCGACCCCGCGCTGCCGGCGCGCTACCATGGCGACTTCAACCGCATCCGCCAGGTGCTGGTCAACATCCTCAGCAACGCCGTGAAGTACACGGCCAAAGGGCATATTCAGCTGGCCATAAACGGCCGGCAGCAGGACGGCCAGTTCATCCTGGAGTTTGCGGTGTCCGACACCGGCATGGGCATTAGGGCGGAAGACCGCGATTTCCTGTTTGAGGCCTTTTCCCAGCTGGACGTGCGCAAAAACAGCGGCATTGAGGGCACGGGCCTGGGGCTGCCCATCAGCCGGGGGTATGCCAGGGCTATGGGCGGCGATATCACAGTGGAAAGCGTTTATGGCGCGGGCAGTACCTTCACCCTGTGCCTGCCACAGGCCGTGTGCAGCGCCACGCCCATTGTGCAGGTGGAAAAGGACAGCCAGGACAAGGTACTGCTGCTGGGCCACGGCATTGTCTGCGATTCTGTGGAGAAAATGCTGGGCCAACTGCAGGTAGCCCACACCCGCGCGGCCTCCTTTGCAGAGGCCACCCGCAGCGTGTGGGAGCATCGCCCCACCCATATTGTATATGTGGATACCACCGGCGAGGATGTCATCGACATCCCGGAGGAACAGCGGGTGGATATAGCCGGCATCCAGCTGGTGGCGGTAACCGCCTACGGCAAGGTGAACGACCAGCGCTGGAGCCGCGATGTGCGCATTCTGTACGAGCCGGTCACCATCAATGTGCTGGCACAAACGCTGGATTACCATGTGTACGAGGAAAAGGCCGACAACGCCGAGCTGGACGCCCTGGAGGAGTTTAAGGCGCCGTCGGCGGTGGTGCTGCTGGTGGACGACAACGAGATCAACCTGCTGGTGGCGGAAGAGGTGCTGTCCAGCTACGCGCTGCAGGTTATCACCGCGCAAAGCGGGCCCGAGGCCATTGCCAAGGTGCAGCAGTGCGACGTGGACCTGGTGCTGATGGACGACATGATGCCCGGGATGGACGGCGTGGAGGCCACGGGGCACATCCGCGCGCTGGGCGGCAAATATGCCCGGCTGCCCATCATTGCGCTCACGGCCAACGCCATCAGCGGCAGCGAGGCCTACTACCTGGCCAACCAGATGAGCGACTACCTGAGCAAGCCGATGGATTTTAGTTCCGTAAGCCGCAAGCTGATGCGCTGGCTGCCGCCGGAGAAGGTGGTTATCAGCGGCGGCTGAGTTGGTATGGGCGACGGTTTGCCGCCGAAACCTCACCCAACCGCCACAAAGCCTGTAAAAAGCACAACAGGGCGGGGATGACGTCCCGCCCTGTTGTGGCATACAAGGAGTGTACATGGATATGTTATACCGGCAGGCTGGCGCAGGCGCCCTGAAAGCCCGCCCGCCGGCAGAACCTCAATAGTCGGCGAACTGGCGGCCATAGGCCTCGCAGGCGGCTTCGTCGGGCGCTTCGTTCTGGATGAAGCCCTCGTCCATCAGGCTGGCGCCGGTGGCTTTGGTGCGTGCATACCAATCCCGCATCCACTGGCCGTCGCCCCAGCCGTAGGAGCCGAACAGCGCCACCTTCTTGCCGCCCAGGCTGCCTTCCACCGCGGTGAAGAAGGGCTCGTAGTCGCTTTCCTCCAGCACCTCGTCGCCCATGGACGGGCAGCCGAAAGCAATCTTCGGGTAATCCTTCATGGCGGCGGCGCTGGTGGCCGATACCTCCAGCAGGTCCACCTCGGCTCCTTTATCGTGCATGCCTTTGGCAATGGCTTTGGCCATGGCCAGGGTGTTGCCGGTACCGCTCCAGTATACAATAGCTGTTTTGTTCATGCGTGTGTGCCTCCTAAATATCATTATGCAGCAGGGGTTTACCCCGCTTTATCTGCGTACTGGCCAATGGACTGCAGGCTGCCGCCCATCTCTACGTGCCGGCAGCCCAGCCGGCGGCAGTGCTCATACTCGGCGCATAAGGCCTTGGCTTTGTCCACATTGCTGTACACCTTCCACAGGCCGCAGTGCTTGAAGCGCCGCCCCTCGTACAGCATGAAGCCCACCACGTCGGCGGGCGGGTAGCCCAGAAAGAAGCCAATCTCGTGGGGAAAGCCCTCGCATTCCGCAATGCGCTGCCTAAGGTGTTCGATGATGGCCGAAAGGCTCTCGCCCAGCGGGTAGCGCAGCGGCGCCAGCATCTTTTTGGCAAGTGTTTGCTGCAGCGCCTGCCGCAGCAGCCGTGGCGCGTAGGCCAGCACCAGGGTGCGGCCCCGCTTGCAGCGCAGTTCTGCCATCTGCACGCCGCTTTCGGCCAGCAGGGCGGTGGCGTGGGCGGCTTCGTCGTCCGTCATTTTCAGGGTGAACAGGGCAGCGGGTTTTTTGCCCATCAGCACGGCAGCACAGTGGCTTGCCAGCTCTTTTTCCAGTTGGATGTGCATGGGCCTCTCTTTCTGTTAGCAAAAGCTAACCAAAGGTAAAAATAAAAAGCTTTGCAGCAAATTTTTTTTTTTACAACCTTGATGGGCGCACCATATAGCAGCGTTTTAAACTGCCCTGCGTGCAGGGGAAGGTGTAAGCATTTTGGTATTGGTTAGCATTTGCTAACCAATACCAGTATAGCATACCGCATGCCAAATGGCAAGGGTTTTGCTGTCGCAGCGGGTCAAATTTTAAAAGAACAAGGGGAATAACGGGCGCGCCTGACTGGCAAAAACGCCAGATGCAGGGCCTGGACGGCACAGGCCGCCCCGGCAGGTTGTTAGCAATGGTGTGCCATCTTTATTTTGGCACACCTTATTTCTATCATTTGCGGAGGGACAATCATGAAAAACATGAAAGTCAGCAAGAAAATCATCGTCTCCTTTGGCCTGGTGATTCTTTTAACCATTGTTATGGCTGTGATGGCCATTGTGTTTACGCTAACGATAGACACATCCTACAGCGAGTCTTACGAGGCGAACGCCAAGCCGCTGCCGGAGATAGCGCACATTTCCACGGCGCTGGGCATGCTGCGCCTGGAGGTTCGCAACGCAGTAATTTACAGCGGGCAGGATGAGGCGGACTACAACGCCGCCCTGCAGAATGTGGAAAAATACAAGCAAGAGGTAACAGACGCGTTAAACGCCAGCGAGGCGCTGCTGGATTCCCCCGAGGAACTGGCGGAGCTGGCGAACATCCGCAGCACCTACCAAAATGAGCTGCTGCCGGTGGCCGCTGCCATTTTAAACGGTGTGGCGAGCGGCGATACCGCCCAGCAGGGCGAGCTGATGGACCAGTGCAACGCGGCTGGCCTGCTGCTGAACACCGAGATTGACGAGTTGATGGACAGCAGCGTGGCCGAGGGCGACGCCGCCAGCGCGGCCAGCAGCGCAATGACCTGGTCGCTGGTGGTGGTGTTCATCATTCTGGCCGTGGTGGTGGTGGTAGTGGCCTGCCTGATGATGTGGCTGCTGATCCGCTCGTTCAAAAAGCCGATTGTGGAAGTGGCGAACGCCGCCGGCAAGGTGGCGGTGGGCGATATCGACATCACCATCACCAACGACTCCCGCGATGAAATTGGCGACATGGGCCGCGCGTTCCAGGAGATGGTGGGCGCCATCCGCCAGCAGGCCGACATGCTGGCCATTATCGCCAAGGGCGATTACACCGTCAGCATCCCGGTGCGCTCGGAGAACGACGTGATGAACATGGCCATCAACAACATGGTGGAAAGCAACAACCGCATGGTGGGCGACATCCGCGCCTCCACCGCGCAAATCAGCGTGGGCTCGCAGCAGGTGGCGCAGGGCGCGCAGGACCTGGCGTCGGCCTCCACCCAGCAGGCGGCCACCATCCAGGAGTTCTCGGCCACCGTGGGCCAGGTGCAGCAGCAGGCGGAGGAAAGCTCGGCCATTGCCACCGACGCCCTGAGCGACGTGACCGAAGCCGGCCGCCTGATGGGCGAGAGTATCCAGAGCATGGACGCGGTACTGAGCGCCATGCAGGAGATGAGCGAAAACTCCCAGAACATCTCCAAGGTCATCAAGGTCATCGACGATATTGCTTTCCAGACGAATATTTTGGCGCTGAACGCCGCGGTGGAAGCTGCCCGCGCCGGGCAGCACGGCAAGGGCTTTGCCGTGGTGGCCGACGAAGTGCGCAACTTGGCCAGCAAGAGCGCCGAGGCCGCCAAGGAGACCGCCGCCCTGATAGAAAAGAGCGCCGAGAGCGTAGACCGCAGCAACGCCATGGTGAACCGCACCAGCGAGAGCCTGCAGGCGGTGGGCGTTATCGCCGGCAAGAACGCCGATTCCATTGGCAGGATGAACGAGGCCTCGCAGCAGCAAAGCATTGCCATCAACGAGATAAACACCGCGGTGAACCAGCTGTCGTCCGTGGTGCAGAACAACTCGGCCACCGCCGAGCAGAGCGCCGCCGCCGCCGAGGAAATGAGCGCCCAGGCCAACACGCTGGAGCAGGCGGTGGAGCACTTCAAGCTGAAGCACGACAACACGCCCCGCCTTGCGGCCCCGGCGCAGAGCCCCGCCCCCACCTATGATGCCCTGCCCCCGGTGGACAGCGGCACCAGCGGTGGTGTGATTTTCTAGCAGCGCCTGTGGCTTGGCCACGGCTTATAGCCAAATGCAAATCCCGGAAAGCCAGTGGCTTTCCGGGATTTTTTATAGCGATACATGTAGTGTGGGTGCCTGGCGTCTGTTTTATACTAAAACCACTTCAAAACCGATACGGTTTTGAAGCCGCGCGAGAGAATCGCGCGGAACCGCCCGAAGGGCGGTTTGGTTGCCGTTCATAGTCAAACACACACCCGCAGGGTGTGCCGGCAGGCTTCGCCTGCCGTCTTGAAAACCGTTTCGGTTTCCAAGTGGTTTGACTATATATCTCCAAAACGACCAAATCCGTCCGGCTTTGGTCATTTCTCCAATTTAAAAACAGGCTTTAGCCCCAAATTTCCTCATCGCTGGGCAGGTCGAGGTTGGTGAGGGGATAAGAGATACGGGTGACGTTGATGAGGTGGTAGTACCACAGGTTTTCGCTGATGATGTTGTTGCCCCAGCTGCCGCAGCCCAGGGTGGCGGTGGGGTTCAGGCCGTTGGTCATGGAGCCGCCCAGCGTGCTGGAGCCCACCTGGTTTACCGCGAAGCGGGAGACGTTGATGCGATTGGCGGCCTGCTCCACGTGGGCCTGCGTGTTGGAGTGGATGACCATGCTGTGGCCGGTGCCCTCCATCTCCACGTTGGCGTGGGCGGCCTCCACGGCGTCGGTCCAGTTGTCATAGCGGTACAGGCACATCACCGGCAGCAGCTTTTCCTTGGCCAGCAGCTCGTCGTGGCCGGTCTTTTCGGTTTCCACCAGCAGCAGGCGGGTGTCCTCGGGCACGGTGATGCCGGCGGCCCTGGCAATGGCCACGGGCGAAGCGCCCACCAGGTTTGCCGCAATGGTGCCGCCCGGGAAAACCGTGGCCCGCAGGGCGTCCCGCTCCTTGGCATCGCTGATATAATGCGCGCCATTGGCTTTAAAAGCGGCCAGAATCTCGTCAAACTTGTCGGCGGGGACAAAGACGGACTGCTCGCAGGTGCAAAGGATGCCGTTGTCGTAGGTGCGGCCGGTGGTAAGCATGCCCACGGCGGCGGGGATGTCAACGTCACGGTCGACCAGGCACTGCACGTTGCCGGGGCCCACGCCGTAGGCGGGCTTGCCGCTGGAATAGGCGGCCTTCACCATGCCGGGCCCACCGGTGGAGATGCACACGTCGGTCAGCGCCATCACGGCAGCCGAGGCCTCCATGGTGGGCTCTTCCACAATCTGTATCAGGTCTTCGGGCGCGCCAACCGCGGCAATGGCCTTGCGCATCAGCTTCACGGCCTCGGCGCCGCACTTTTTGGCGCGCGGGTGCGGGCAAATCAGGATGGCGTTGCCGCCCTTCAGCGCGATCATCGCGTTGTGTATGGGGGTAATAACGGGGTTGGTGGTGGGGGTAACGGCGCCCACCACGCCAATGGGCTTGGCCACCTTCACAATACCCTTTTTCTCGTCGCGGGCAATAATGCCCCGGCTTTTCACGTCCTTCAGGCGGTACCAGGTCACCTTGCTTTTGCTGGCGTTCTTTACCACCTTGTCCTCGTACACGCCCATGCCGGTTTCGTCCACGGCCATGCGGGCCAGGGGCGCGGCGTTGTCGTACCCGGCCTTGCCGGCGGCGCGCACGGCGGCGTCCACCTGCTGCTGTGTGAAGCCCTCAAACACCTTTTGTGCCTGGCGTGCCTTGTCCACCATCTGTGCAATCTGCTCGGTCACGTTCATTTGTACACCCTCCATTCTCTCCTTCTCTGGCTGGAGCCTCTTGCTTCCCGGTGCCCTGGCGTTGGGCCAAAGGGATAAGCGGGCAGCCATCGCCCAGAGGGGATGCCCCCTCTCACCTTGAGATGCTTTTGTCCGCGCCTGTGCGGGGCGCCTCTGCACCCCGGCAGGCATCGGGCATAGAATAATATGGTTATTATAGCACCACGGCGCGGCGTTTACCAGCATATGAGTAGCGTTTTGGTAAAAAAATAACAAGCATTCTTGTGTAAAAGAACGCTTGTGGGTTATGAAATTTTTCTGGTTGAGTGTATAACAGGCGATTTCAAGTGGGGGGATCCGCCTGCCTGGCCTGCTGCTGGGCCGGGGGCTCCTGGTGGGGCAGGGGCGCCTGCGCCGGGGTGGCCGCCGGGGGTGGCTGCGGGTAAACAGGCGCCTGTGGCGGCACCGGCTGCTGGTAAGGCGTGCCATAGGGGGCCGGGTACCCCGGCTGGGCAGGCGGATAACCCGCGCCGTAGTAGGGCTGGGCATAAGCTGAGGGCCAGGCGGTGCCGTAATAGGCCGCCGGGTTGATGATGGGCTGGCCGTCCTGCCAGCCGGGCGGGTTTACATAGGCGGGGTCGAAGTAGACCTTGACGCGCTTGGAGCGCATGAAGTAAAACAGCCAGGCGATGAAAAGGCCAATGGAAACCGCCGTGGCCAGAATCAAAAAGACCCAGAACAGGGCTTCTATGCTTTGAGAGAAAGCTTGCAAGTCAAATTTGCTGGAGCTGGTGGAAAAAGGGTAGCTATCAAAAATATCTTCGAATATCAGGCCATAAGTATTGTAAAGCGACTGCCCAACCGGGTTGATGATAGATGTGATGATGGCGACCACATATTGTGCCACATACAGCCCCTGTGTGGCCATGAAAAGAACCCGGAAGGGCTTAAACCGCCGCCGATGCAGGAAGACCAGCACACAAATGGCCAGCGCCAGGAAAACGGCTGCGGTAATGGTGCCGCGCAGCGCAGTGCCAAAGTAAAAAGACTTCAAGCTGGCCTGCAATTCGCCATCGCCAGGATACCGCGTATTTATTGCCTGGGAAAGTGATACCAGATAGGTAAGCAGCGACAGCCCATTGAAAACGATGGACAGGATGGTGATGACATTGATGAACAAGAGCCAGCCGCCCAGCTTGCGGTATTGGGGCGGGTAGGTTTGCGCTTGGTCCATGGTTGTGGCCCTCCAGGCTTTGCCATGGGCGGCCACAGGGGCCGGCCGGCAAAACGGTGTGTGGGGCGGCCCGTGCTCACCAAACCGCCCAATTTTAACGTAACAACAGTATAGCACACACCGCCGGCGGGGAATAGGGTTTTATGGGGCGCCAAACGTAAATAAAGTATGACTAAGCCGACAGGTGCTTCGCGCGGGCGGCGCTGCCTTTGGCAGGGCCGCGGCCAACCGGGCTGCCGCCCTGCAGCGCGGCCCGGCGCGCCGCAGCGCCGTCATACAGCAGGAAGCCGGCGCCCAGCAGCAGGGTGGCGGCCTCGGCGGCCACCACGGCCCACCACATGGCCCCGCTGCCAAGCAGGCCGGGCAGCAGCAGGATGCACAGGGTGTTCAGCACCAGGCTGCGGCAGGCCGCAATGGTAAGCGCCCGGCCGGAGCGCTTGGTGGAGAAATAGTAGGTGGTGAGGATGATGTTGGCCGCCGCCACAACGAAGGACAGCCCGTAAATGTGGATGGCGCCGTAGGCAATCTGCCCCATTTGCGCGTCGGCGTTGAAGGTGGCAATGACGCCCCGCCCATGACCACCATGGACGCTAGCGCCACCACAATGGAGGTGAACGGGATGGCTATGTTGACAGCCGCCAGCGCAATGGTGCCCACGCCGCGCCCCACAAAGATGCCGTCCACCACCACGTACAAAAAGTTCGTCAGCATGGCCGCCACGCTGGGGCCCACGTAACGGAACAGCGTTTTCATTCTACTTTGCATGGTTTTACACACTCTTTCAATAAAATGCTCCCGCCGGGCGCCCTGTTTGGCAGGGGTGGCGGGGTACGGTGCCCATTGTAAACTATCCAGTAGCTTGACAGTCAACCCCGTGGCTGGTAATATTATGACATTACACAAAAAACGGGGCGCAATGCGCACGGGAGGGAAGCAGGATGGCCGCTGAAAAGCTGCTCAGCATCAGCCAGTTTGCGCACCTGTCGGGCATTAAGCGTAAAAACCTGATTTTCTACGATGAGATTGGCCTGTTTTCGCCCGCCCATGTGGGCGAGAACGGCTACCGCTACTACAGCACCCGCCAGTTCGACACCGCCAACCTGATTTGGTCGCTGAAAGAGATTGGCATGTCGCTGAAGGACATAAAAGAATACACCCGCGTGCGCACGCCGCAGCGGATGCTGGAGCTGTTCCGGGCGCAGCAAAGCAAGCTGGAGGCCGAGCTGCACAAGCTGGAGGAGATCCGCTCGATGATGGCGATGTATATCCAGTCCACCGAGGCATGCCTGGCGGCGGATACGTCGCGCATCACGCTGGAGCAGCACGCGCCCGACCACATTGCGCTGGGCCCGCCCATAAACTACACCGGCGGCAGAACGGTGATGGACGCCACCGGGGACTTTTACGATTTTATGCAGCAGGCCGGCTATGTGTGCAGCTACCCGCTGGGCTCGCTTATCACCCGGCACGACGTGCTGCACAGCCGCGTGCGCCGGCCCCACCGCTTTTACTTCCGCATGCCAAACGGGCCCGACGAAACGCCCGGCGGCCTACATGTGACCGGCTATGGCCACGGCGACTATGGCGAGACCGACGCGCTGTACGCGCGCCTGCTGCAATACCTGGCCGATAACGGCCTGGCGCTGGCGGGCGACGCCTACGAGGAATACCTGATCAACGAGATATCGGCCCAGCGGCCGGAGGACTACCTGTTCCGCATCATTCTGCCGGTGCGCAGGCAGGCAGACGGGGAGCGGCAGATATGAGTGTGATTGGAAGGGGTGTGCGCTTTATGCTACAGAAAACCTGGAATAGTATTGGCAAGAAGGACCAAGCCCGCCTGGCCGCCCAAAGCCCCGCGCCGGGCGTGAACGTGGTGCGCGGGGTGCCCTACCTGGACGACGGCGACGAAATGCACCTGCTGAACCTGTACATCCCGCAAAACGCCGACGGCCCGCTGCCCACCATTGTGGACATTCACGGCGGCGGCTGGATGTACGGCGACAAGGACCTGAACCGCAACTTCTGCATGACCCTGGCGGCGCAGGGCTTTGCGGTGATGGGCATGAGTTACCGCCTGCTGCCCCACACCAACCTGCTGGGCCAGCTGCAAGACGTGTTTGCCAGCCTGCACTGGCTGCAGGCCCACGGGCACGAGCACCACTGCGACCTCGCCCGCGTGTTCATTACGGGGGACAGCGCGGGCGGGCACCTGGGGGGCCTGGCCACCTGCGTGCAGCTAAGCCCTGCACTGCAGCGGGTGTATGGCGTGCAGCCGCTGGGCTTTGATATCCGCGCCCTTGCCCTGAACCACGCCGTATGCGAGCTGGACAAGCCGAACCTGGTAACGGGAAAAATGGGCGATACGCTGGACCGCGAAATGCGGCGGATGATGTTTGGCGCCGTGCCCGAGGCAGCGCCCTGGTATGGCAAGGCCAGCTTCAGCGAGACAGCCAAGGGCCTGCCCCTGCCGCCGGTGCTGCTGGTAAGCAGCGAGGCCGACAGCCTGCATGGGCATTCGCTGCTGCTGCAAGCCTGGCTGCAAAGCCACGGCGCCCGCTGCCAGACCAAGTTTTGGGGCCTTGAAGGGGGCGAGAAGCTGGGGCATATCTTCAACATCGCCTACCCCCAGTGGGAGGAAAGCCGCGAGACCAACGATGAGATGGTGGCGTTTTTTCGCCGCTGGGAGCACTCTGGGGGGGTTGAAGGATCTGCGCCACTTTTTTAAAATAAATATATCTGCTGAAATCGACTGAATTTGCTGCTGCTTCATGGTTAACTGGGAATAGAAGTCGCGACAACCAGCTTAACCAAAAGGAGGAGCAAAAGCCATGTCAAAATATGTAATGGGTTCATTTAAAAGTGTGCCACAGGCAAAGCAGATGGTGGACCAGCTCATCAGCGACGGATACCCGGCCGACAGCATATCGGTGGTGGCAGACCGCACGTTGGTGCTTGGCCTGGATGAGATGGGCCCCGCCTTTGTGACGGACTATGATTTTGAAGAGCCCACAGAGGGCGAGGCCGCCTGGACGCACCTGAAAAAATTCTTCATGCGCGAAGACCAGGACGATGAGAATTACAAGGGGCACTGGCAGGATATCCGCAATGGGTCGATTGTGGTAACCGTTGACAAGGACAAGGTACCGGAAAAAAAGCACCAATATACCCAGGAACAGGACAGTGTCTATTGGCTTAGTGTGTGCGGCGGGCCAATTGATGTGGATGACACCCACCTGTAAGCAGAACGTCTGCCTTTGGCCGGCACCCCGTTATGGCAAAGCAGCCACAGCGTCCTGCTCAAACAGGGCGCTGCTTTCGGCTGCTTTTGGGGTGCGGCATAAACGGCTCATCTGCTGCGGTTTTATGGTGTGCAGCGCGGGGCGGGGTTTACATTACACACCAATATGTGATACAATCGGCGGGGTAAAAAAAGCCCCGCCGATTGCTGTGCCGGCCCCAAAAGCCATGACCGGCCCGGCCGGCACAGCAAGGGGCATGAAAGGAACTTGAATGAAACGCAACGACCTACGGAATATTGCCATCATCGCCCACGTAGACCACGGCAAAACCACCCTGGTGGACGAGATGCTGAAGCAAAGCGGCACCTTCCGCGATAACCAGCAGGTGGCCGAACGCATGATGGACTCGGGCGACATCGAGCGCGAGCGCGGCATCACCATACTGGCCAAGAACGCCAGCTGCACCTTTAACGGGGTGAAGATAAACATTGTGGATACCCCCGGCCACGCCGACTTTGGCGGCGAGGTGGAGCGGGTGCTGAAAATGGTGGGCGGGGTGCTGCTTTTGGTGGACGCCGCCGAGGGCTGCATGCCCCAAACCCGCTTTGTGCTGCAAAAGGCCTTGGCGCAGGACCTCTCGCTGGTTATCGTGGTGAACAAAATCGACCGCCCCGACGCCCGCATAAGCGAGGTGGTGGATGAGATTCTGCTGCTGCTGATGGACCTGGGCGCCACCGACGCCCAGCTGGACTCGCCCATGGTGTTCACCTCCGGCCGCGACGGCACCGCCAGCTACTCGCCCGACGCGCCCGGCGCCGACCTGCAGCCGCTGTTTGACACCATCCTGGAGTATGTGAAGCCGCCCGAGGGCGACCCCGACGCGCCGTTCGCCATGCTCAGCTCCAGCATCGACTACAACGAGTACGTGGGCCGCATTGGCGTGGGGCGCATAGAGAATGGTGTGCTGAAAGCCAACATGGATGTGGTGCTGTGCGACTGGAACGACCCCACGCTGGAAGCCAGGGGCCGGGTGACGGCCCTATATACCTTTGAAGGGATGACCCGCGCGCCGGCCGAGGAGGTGGCCGCCGGGGATATCATCGCGTTTTCGGGCATTGAGGGCGTGAACATTGGCAACACGCTGTGCGCGCCCGAGCAGGTGGCCCCGCTGCCGTTTTTGAAAATCACCGAGCCGACCGTGGAGATGACCTTTGCGGTGAACGACTCGCCATTCGCCGGCAAGGAGGGCAAGTTTGTTACCAGCCGCCAGCTGCGCGACCGCCTGATGCGGGAACTTTTGAAGGACGTGGCCCTGCGGGTGGAGGACACCGACAGCACCGACGCCTTCCGCGTGATGGGCCGGGGCGAGATGCACCTGTCCATCCTTATTGAGACCATGCGGCGGGAGGGCTTTGAGTTCCAGGTGTCGCCCCCGCGGGTGCTGCTGCGCGAGGAGGATGGCATGGTGCTGGAACCAATGGAGCAGGTGGTGGTAGACGTGCCGCCCGAGTACCAGGGCAGTGTGATACAAAAGCTGGGCGCCCGCCGGGGCGAAATGCTGCAGATGGCCCCGCAGGGCGACCGCATGCGCATCGAGTTCCGCATGCCCGGCCGGGGGCTGTTTGGCTACCGCAACGAGTTTTTGACCGACACCCACGGCGAAGGCATCCTGAATACCATCTTTGATGGGTATGACGCATGGCGGGGCGAGCTGCCCGGCCGCAGCACCGGCAGCCTGGTAAGCTACGAAACCGGCGACGCCGTACCCTACGGCCTGTATGCCGCGCAGGAGCGCGGGCGGATGATTATAGGCCCGGGCGAGAAGGTGTACGCCGGCATGGTGGTGGGCTACAGCCCCAAGGCCGAAGACATCACGGTGAACGTGTGCAAAACCAAGCACCTCACCAACGTGCGCGCCAGTGGCAGCGACGACGCCCTGCGGCTGGTGCCGGCCGTGTGTTTCAGCCTGGAGGAGGCGCTGGAATTCATCCGCCCGGACGAGCTGGTGGAGGTGACGCCGTTGTCCATTCGCATACGCAAGCGGATACTGAACCACGAGCAGCGCATGAAAGCCGGCAAGAAAGCCAAGGCGGACAAGTAGCTGCGTAAAGCAATATAGAAGCCCCCGGCATCACACTGGTGCCGGGGGCCTCTGTTATAACCAAAGCAATTTTGAAACCACGCGCGAAGCGGCGGGGAAGCGCCTGTAAAGCAATTGGATTGTCGTTCATGGCCAACCGCGCACTGTATAGGGAAGGCGGCAGGTTTTACCTGCCGCCTTGGTAACGCTGTTTTCAAGTGGTTTGGCTTTATCTGTTTGAATAACGCCGGGCTGTTACGGGGTATCCTCCGGCACGGCGCTGTTGTCTGGCGGGATACTGCTGTCCGGCAAGACACTGCTGTCGGTGGGGTCACTCTCCGGGGCAGGGTTTTCCGAAGCAGCCGCACTGCTGGAGGCGGAGCTGCTTTCCGGGGTGGTGCTGCTTTCCGGGGCCGGCGCGCTCTCGGGTTCAGGTGTGCTTTCCGGTGGCGGGGCGCTTTCGGGGGCGGCTGGGCTTTCGGGCGGCGGGGCGCCCTGGCTGGCAACGCCGGCCGGTGGGGCGTCGGGAAGTTCGGCCACGCTGCTGGGGTCGGGTATCGGGGCGTCGGGGTCTACCAGGTGCACGCGCAGCAGCTCCAGCGGCAGGTCCGCCGGGGTAGGCAGGTTGCCGTTTGCATCGGGGCGCAGGCGGGTGGCAATGCTGATGGCCAGCATGCCGCTGTCAAAGCTTTCCAGCCCCCGCTTGCGCAGCCACTGGGGCATGCGTTTAAAGCGCCAGGGCTCGGTAACCACGGTGATATCGCCGGCGGCCACGCCGCCGGTAATCTCGTTGCCGCCGGGGAAGTTCTGGTTGGCCCAGGCGTCCAGCAGGTTGTACACCAGGTTTTTGGGGTCCGCCTCAATGCTGGCCAGGCCGGCGTCGCCGGTGTCGGCCATGGGCAGGCCTATGCCCATCAGCTGGTAGCCCATGCCTTGCGCGGTGGGCAGCGCGGCCTGCCATAGCTCGGGTGCGGCGGCAAACATCAGCTGAACCCCGGCCTCGTACAGCTGGTCTATGTAAGTGCGGCGCTTGTTGTAGTGGGCGTCGTCCAGCACCAGCAGCGAGACTTGCAGCGGCTCGGGTGCCACCTCCAGCGCCGCCAGCGAGGCCTGCGCCCCCATCAGGAAGCCCAGGGTATATTGCTGCGATTCATGGCTGTCGGTAGCCACTATACCCAGCCGGCCATTGGCTTCGCGGGCGGCGTAGTAGCCGGCCAACCAACCGGCCTGCCCGGCGGAGAAAACCACCGAGACGCCATTGTCCAGCAGGGGTGGCGCCTCTTTGGCATCCAGCAAAATAAAGTAAACGTCCGGGTACTGCGCCTGCGCGGTGGCAATGGCCGGCGAGACGCTCTCGCCCATGCCAATCACCATCTGCGCGCCGCCTTTTACAGCCAATTCCAGCGTGGCCAGGCAGGCGTCCGGGTTGTCCTCCTCGGTTTTATAGCTGGCAGCGGCCAGGCCCGTCTCGCCCGAAAACCGGGTGATGGTGCTCCACACAGCCTGGCCAAAGTCGTCATTATAGCGGGCCTCGGTGGTGATGAGCGCAATATCGGCCGACGCAGGGGGCACGCCGGCGTCAGAGGTCATGCCGCTGTTCTCCGGCAGTGAAAGGGAGGCGGATGGGCCGCCGGTGCAGGCCGCCAGCAGCAGCACAACCAATAAAACAGACATCAAAAGGCCAAACAGGCGGCGCACGGCACCCCTCCTCTCGCTATGTAGAACATTCTATATATTTTATCCTAACGCAAATAAGCGCCCACATCAAGGCGCAACCATTACAATTGGCATTACAAAAAGTTACAAAAGGTCATTTGGGCCAAAGGCATGGGGCAGCAGCTCGCCCAGGGTGTGCGTTTCGTAGGCGCCGCCGCCCAGCGCCAGAACAACGGGCAGCTGCGGGCCGGTAAACTCGAACAGTGCCTGCCGGCACACGCCGCAGGGCGGGCAGGCGGGCAGGTGGCCGGCGGGGTCTGTATCCTGCGGTGCGCCGGCCACGGCCAGCGCGCGGAAGGTGCGCGCCCCCTCGCTCACGGCCTTGAACAGGGCGGTGCGCTCGGCGCAGTTGGTTACGCTGTAGGCGGCATTCTCCACGTTGCAGCCGGTAAAAACGCGGCCATCCTCGGCCAGCAACGCCGCCCCCACCGCAAAATGCGAGTAGGGCACGTAGGCCTGCTGCCGTGCGTCTATGGCCGCCTGGGCCAGGGCGGCGGCGTCAAAGCTTGTCATGGCAGGGCCTCCAGCGCCACCTCCATCATGCCGGTGAAGCTTTTTTCCCGCTGCTCGGCCGTGGTTTGCTGGGGGCTGGTAAAGCTGTCCGATATGGTGAGCAGGCAGGCGGCCTGTTTGCCGGTGGCGGCGGCATTGTGGAAGAGCGCAAAGCTCTCCATCTCCACAGCCAGGCAGCCTTTTTCATCCCGCAGGCGCTGCCAGTAGGGGGTGCCGGGCTTTTCATCCTGGTAGAATACATCGCTGGAATGCACGATGCCCTCCGCCAGTGGTTTGCCCAGGGTTTGGGCGGTGGCACGCAGGCGGGCGGTCAGGGCCGCGCTGGGGCTCAGTATTTCATCCAGGCTGCCGTTTTGGGTTTTGGCAAAGGTGGATTCGCTATAAGCGCCGGTCACCAGCATCAGGTCGAACAGCTTCAGCTCGGCGGCATACGCCCCGGCGGAGCCCACGCGGATGATCTCCTCCACGCCGTAAACGGTGTACAGCTCCCAGGAATAGATGCCGATGCTGGGCATGCCCATACCGCTGCCCATCACCGACACGGGTTTGCCCTTGTAGCGGCCGGTGTAGCCCAGCATGCCGCGCACGTGGTTGAATTCCTCGGGGGCCTCCAGGTAGGTTTCGGCAATGAACCTGGCGCGCAGCGGGTCGCCGGGCATCAGCACGGTGGGGGCTATCTGGCCCGGTGCGGCGGCAATATGTGGGGTGGCCATGGTCAAGCACTCCTTTCCAGTGGTGTGGTTGGTGTGTTAGTATTACTACAGTGTTAATTTCAGATCAACAATCATGTGTAAATACAGCGCGAATTGGCTATTGAACGGCAGTGTGGCGGCAAAAGCCGCCAGCGGCCTATATCACTGCCGCAGAATCATGCTGCACATGATTCTATTCGAGACCAGTATACCATATGGCGGCATCCGGTGCTTATTTAATATCGTATTAGAGCGATGGAGCTTTTGCGCAAACCAACAAGGGAGAGACATCCATGCCACTGGAAGCATTACAGCCGGCCGCCAGGCCCGGCGCGTTACCCCCTGCGGCATGCACCTTATGCCCCCGGCGCTGTGGGGCGAACCGCCGCGTAGCGGCAGGCCGCTGCCACGGCGGCGGCCTGCCGCTGGTGGCCCACACCATGCTGCACCACTGGGAGGAGCCCTGCCTCGCCGGCACGCGGGGCAGCGGCACGGTGTTTTTTGGCGGGTGCCCGCTGGGGTGCCTGTTTTGCCAAAACCACGCCATCAGCCACCGGGCGGGCGGGGCGCCCCATACGGCTCAACAGCTGGCGGCGCGCTTTCTGGCCATGCAACAGCGGGGCGCCCACAACCTGAACCTGGTAACCGCCGGCCACTACCGCCCCTGGGTGCAGCGGGCGCTGGCCCTGGCCCGCGCACAGGGCTTTAGCCTGCCCGTGGTGTGGAACAGCGGCGGCTACGAGACCACCGAGGCGCTGGACGCCCTGGCCGCCGATGTGGACATCTGGCTGCTGGATTTGAAGTTCCACGCCGCCGCGCTGGCCGCCACCCTGGCCGATGCGCCCGACTATTTCCCCGTGGCGTCGGCGGCGGCAAAGCAGGCCTGCCGGCTGGCCGGCCCGCCGGTGTTTGGCGGTGGCGGCCTGCTGCGGCGGGGGGTCATCCTGCGGCTGCTGGTGCTGCCCGGGCACCACAAAGATGCCATGGCCCTGCTGCGATTCATGGCGTCGGAACTGCCACGCGGCGGCTTTTTGCTCAGCCTGATGCGCCAGTACACCCCGCCGCCCGGCCTGGGGCTGCCGCGGCCCCTCAGCCGGCGGCTTGCCAGCTACGAGTACCGCCAGGTGCTGGACGAAGCCGAGCGCCTGGGCCTGGCCACGGGGTACACCCAGCAGGCGGAAAGCGCCTCGGCGGCTTATATCCCGCCGTTTGAAGTATAAGCTTCACTACAAAAGATTAAATGCCGGCAGTCTAAACTGCCGGCATTTGACATTGCCTGAAAACATGAAGGAACTATTTGCCCAGCGTGCGCTTGTTGCGCTTGTAGGTGAAGGTGGCGGCAATGCGCATGAGCGAGGTGTACTGCTGGTAGCCGATGTTCTCCAGCAGGGCGTAGAAGGACAGCGTGCTGAAATGCCCGCGGGCGGGGTACTTTTGCACCATGTCCTCCTCCAGTATCAGCGAGCCCACGCTGAGCACAATGCCGTACAGCAGCGCGATGACCAGGAAGGATACCATGAAGTTGAGGCTGACGATGCCCAGCGCGAACGACAGCGGAATGGTGATGTAGCCAATGATGTCCAGGAAGGGGCCGATGACCTCGAACAGCCAGTAGTAGGGCATGGCCAGCATGCCAATGCGCTTGTACTTGGGGTTGAACAGCATCTTCTTGTGGCTGGTAAGCGAGTTGATGGTCTCGGTTTGCCAGGTTTTGCGCTGGCGGTACAGGTCTTTCATCTTTTTGGGCGGGTGCACCCAGCACACAGGGTCGGGAATGAATTTGATGACATAGGGGGCCTCTTTTTCCAGAAGGTCCTGGTGCAGCTTCACCACCAGCTCCATGCCCACACCAAACCCGTCGGTGGTGTAGCCGCCCACGTCAATGACCGACTTTTTGCGGAAGGCGCCAAACGCGCCCGAGACATTCAGCAGGATGCCCATGGCGTCGCACCCCAGGCTGCCGGTAAGGAAGGTGCGCAGGTATTCTATGGTTTGGAAGTTGATGAGCGGGCGCCGGGGTGTGCCCGCCTCCACCAGCTCGCCGTTTACAATCTCGTAGCCGGTGGCCACCCGCACAATGCCGCCCACGCCCACCACCCGGTGGTCCTTCACAAACGGCATGATGATTTTGACCAGCGATTCCTTTTCCAGCAGGCTGTCGGCGTCGATGGCCACATACACCGGGTAGCGCGAGGCGTTGATGCCGGCGTTCAGCGCGTCGCCCACGCCGCCCTGTTCCTTGTCCAGCACCACCAGGCCCGGGTAATCGGGGCAGCGGTAAACGGCCTTCACCTCTTTGGTGGGAATGGACACCTTGATGGGCTGGCGTACCGCCACCAGGTTGAACCGCTCAATGAGCTTTTGCAGTGTTTGGTCGGTGCTGCCGTCGTTGATGATGATGACCTCATACTCGGGGAAATCCAGGCTCAGCAGGTTGGCCACCGTGCTCAGAATGGTCTTCTCCTCGTTTTGGGCGGCCACCATCAGCGTGATGGGAATCATGTTCTCGCTGTCCAGGTAGCGCTTGTGCTCCAGGTAATAGCGCGAGCGGTTGAACCGCGACAGGCTGACGGACGACGAGAGCAGCTGCACCAGCGACACGGTGTTGGACAGCAGGATATACACGAACGCAATGATGTTGATGATGAGCAAGATGACGAAGATGACATTCATGATGCGCTCCCTGCCTTCCCGAAGATATTGTTCGCCTGCGCCACATATTCCAGCGCCTCGTAGGCGTAGCGGTCGCCCGTGGCCTTCACTTTTTCCAGCAGGGCGTCCATGTTGGGCGAGCGGCTCAGCGCCAGCGCGGCGTTGTAGCGCACCTGCCATTCCTTGTCGCGCAGGGCCTCGGCAATGGGGGCTTCGTAGTCGGCGGGGTCTATGGCGGCCAGCGCGCTTACCGCGATGCTGCGCACCTCCCAGCGGTCGTTTTTCAGCAGGGCCACCAGCTTTTCGGCGGCCGGCTGGTATTTCAGCTGGCCCAGCGTGCGCGCGGCATCTATAACAATGTTGAAGTTGCCGTTGCCCAGGTAGGGGAACACCTTGTCGGCCAGGCGGGCCACGCCCTCGGCGCCAATGCGCTTGATGCAGATGCGCACCACAAACGGGTCGGGCGAGGCCAGCAGGATGTCGTAAAGCTCCTCTTTGTCGCCGGTGTAGGCTTTCAGCACCTCCTGCAGGCTGCGGAAGGAGAGGGTCTGCACATAGTTTTCATCCATGCAGATGTGCACGATATGGTCCTGGCTGCCCAAAATGGCCAGCGTGAGGTAGGCCTGGTACTGCAGGTTGATGTCGCCGCGGTGGGTGTACATCAGCGAGGCAACGCGGCTGTCCATGCCCACCAGCTCCAAATCGCCGATCATGCGGATGATGAGGATGAGGTACTCCATATCGTTGGTGCCGAACTGCTTGTTGATATACTCGCGGAAGCCCATTTTCAGCACAATGCCCCGCAGCGCGGGCTTGTACTGGTCGTCAATTTCGTCGAACACCTCGGCCAAAATAAACAGCCTGTCGCGCCCAAACACCTTTTCGCCGCCCGGAATGGAGATGGCCGCCTTGCCGCCGGGGCGGTCGGTGGCCTGGCTGAGCGCGTAGTAGATCTGCTGCTTCAGCTTGTACTTGAAGTTGTCCCGTATGGCGGCCGACACACGGATATAAATAAGCACCACAACGAAACAAACCAAAATAAAAATAAGGAACGCAATGATGTAGGCGAACACCAGCCGGCTGTTGAACCAGGCGGGTTCCCAGTCACCCATTTGCACCTTGTCGGCGCTGGCCCTATTGATTAAGGCATATATCCATGTACGCATCACAATGTTACCCCTTACTCTATAACAGATTACTCTATGACAGACAGGATTGATGTTACATTTTATCATATAAAATTGGCACTGTCCATGTATTATTGGCAGAAATTGCGGTTACGGGAAAAAGCGGCGCAGCCGGCCCGTCGGCGCGTAAAAATTTTCGGATTACTTTTGTGTCGATTCAGGTGGAAGCGGCATGGTTTGAGACCGAATGTGTCGCATAGTAAACCGCTTGCGCATAATGGTGGAATAAACGGTTTGGCAAAAGTCAAAAAGAGGTCATAGTGGTTTTGCGTATGTTACCGGTGTGTTACCAGTGGTCGATATAATGAGCGCAGAAACAGAAAAACCGATGGGTGCAAAAATCGACGCGCAACAGAAAATACTATACAAAACCAAGTCGGCGTGTTATAATAAATTGTTTATAAATGTCGGGTCTTGGTCGATGACAAGACACCTGTGCCGAATGACATGAAGCTGGGAACGGGGACGTAGAAACAAGGGACAGCACGGAACACAGAAGGGTAAGCAACACTTTTTCGAACGGAGGAATGTTATGAAGAAGAAATTCAACAAAATATTGGCGGTGGTAATCGTGGCGCTGCTGTGCGTGAGCTTGCTGCCGATATCGGCACTGGCCGGCGACAGCGCGCCCGTGGTGGACGGCGAGAACACGTCCACTGTGGAGCCGACAGCCCCGGCAGAAACCGAAGAGCCGACCGAGCCGGCCAATGAGCCGCCGGCCGAAGTGGTCGGCGAAGAACCGCCCGCGCCGGCCGGCGAAGCGCCGGTTGAGCCGGCTGATGAAACACCTGTCGAGCCGGCCGGTGAGGTGCCCGTTGAACCGGCTGGAGGCGACTCGGTGCCCCCTGCCACCGAAGGGCCGACCGAGCCTGCCACCGAAGAACCGGTAGCTCCCGCAAGCGAAGGGCCGACGGAGCCTGCCGCCGAAGAACCTGTTGTTTCCGAAGAAGAACCCACCGAGCCGGTGGTGGAGACGGAGGAAGACCCCGTACCCGCTACCCATGTGGTGAACTTTTGGAATGAAGCGGGCGACGCCGAGCCGTTGGTGAGCGTTTCTGTGCCCAACGGCCAGACCATTGTATCGGTTACGGCAGACGGCCAGATGCCTGCCGCCGCCGAGAAAGCCGACATGGTTTTTGCCGGCTGGTTTGACGCCGCCGACGCCCTGTACGACGAAACCACCGTGATTGAAAACGTGGAAGACGCCACCACCGCGCTGGAAATCAACCTGCTGCCCCGCTACACCAATGCCGGGGACAGTGCGGAAGACGAGGGCGAAGATGACCTGACGGTAGAGCAAACCGTTACCGTTACCTTCATGATTGGCGAAACGGTATACAGCAGCTATCCGGCCGAGGCCGGCGCGGCCCTTACCCCGCCGGCCACCCCGGGGCAGGAACTGTTCCCCGAGGGCGCGGTGTCCTTCCGTGGCTGGTTTACCGAGGCCGACGAAGCTTTTGAGTTTGCAGGCGCCACAGTGCCGGCCGAGGGCCTGACACTGTACGCGAAATTCAGCAATACCTACCTGATCAAGTATGTGGATGCCTTGGGCACCACGCAAATCAGCCACGAAGTGGCCGCCGATGCGCGTATCACCGAGCCCAACGCCGAGGAGATGGCCCGCCTGCAGGGCCCGGCCGGCACCCATTTTGTGTACTGGTACAAAGAGGGCGACGCCGCCCGGCAGGAGTATGCGCCCTGGGGCACCTTCCCCACCAGCGACCTGACACTGGTGGCCTATTTCAGTGCCGAGTACATGGTGTACTTCATCTCCTCCGGCACCCAGCTGCCCGACAGCCAAAACCCGCAGATGGTGGATGCCGGCCAGACGGCCGTGCAGCCGCAGACCAGCCCCACCCGTGTGGGCTATAATTTCAAATGGTGGTCGGCCACCGAAAACGGCCCGCAGTTCATTTTTGCCGACAACCCGATAACCAGCGACCTGTTCCTGTACGCCGTGTGGACGCCGGCGCAAGTGAACTACAAGGTGGTTTACTGGTTTGAAAAGCCCAATGTTGCGGGCGACCCGGGCGCCACCAATACCAACTATGCCTATTACAAGGAAGAAATCAAAACAGCGCTGGCCGGCTCTACGGTGGACCACACCACAGCCACCGGCCTGAGCGGCATCAACTATGGTGAGTTCCACCACGGCGGCACCGCCAAGGTGGCCGGCAACGGCACCACTGTTGTGAATGTGTACTTCAACCGCATTGTCTATACCATCAATTTCAGCCTGACGCCGTATAACGGCAGAAGCGCCAGCATCACCTTTACTAGCGGCAGCCTGACAGGTACGACATACACCCAAAGCGCCAGCAATGGCGGCACCTACACGCCGGCCGCGGCCTATGTGCTGTATGCGAAGTACGAGCAGGACGTGAAGGACCTGTTCCCCATCAGCGGCAACGCGAACATTGTCCGTACAGGCGGACAGAGCCAGAACAACACCTATTTCAACTCCTGGGACTACCCAGGCGCGGGCTACGGCGTGCAGTCCAACGTGCTGAGCATGACAACCAACCTGCTGCCCAGCCCCGACAGCGACAGCCGCACCGTAAACGTAACCCCCAACTGGGCCGATGGTGTGAACACCTACACGGTGAACTACTATTTCGAGCGCTTGCCGGGCGAGAGCGGCGGCGTGAACTATGGCGGCACCTGGTATGTGAAGAGCGACGAATACTCCCAGACCTACAAGTCGGGAAGCAGCGGGCTGCAGGCCAAGAACATTGCCGGCATGACCTGTGTGAACCCGAACCAACAAACCGGCAGCACCAAAAACTTCTACTACATGCGTGCCCGCCACGACCTGAGCTTTGACCTGCAGGGCGGCGCAAACACGGGCAACGCATTCGCAACCCTCAGAAACCAGATGTATGGCGACTCCATCGACCGTATCCTGACCGCCAACAATATCCCCGAACCCACCCGCGAGGGGTATGAGTTCACGGGCTGGTACCTGGACTCCAAATACACCATGCCGTATACGCCCGGCATGACCATGCCCAACAGCGCCCTGACCCTTTACGCTGAGTGGGAAGCCACCGCGTATGATGTGAACTACTACGACGAGACCGTAAGCGCCGGCAGTATTTGGCACGACGGCTATGACGACGGCGACTATGTGGTACACCCCACCGCCATTGGCGGCATTCCCTACGTTGCCGACGGCAGCTGGGTGGAAGGCAAGGGCGAGTTCCTGGGCTGGTACTGGTACGTGGGTGGCCGCCTGGTAAGCTTCTCCACCGACACCCCCATTGAAAAGAGCATCAGCCTGTAACCGGCAACTCGGCCAACAGCTTTGCCGCCGTGCCCGTTTACTTCCAGGTGACCAACCCGAACTACAATGGTGTCTTTGAGGGCTCTGCAACTGTGCAGATCACCCCGCGCCCGGTGTACCTGAACGCCCTGCCGCAGGGCACCATTGCCGGCGTGGAACCGGTTGCGCTGGTCAAAACCAACCCCCTGCACCTGCAGGTGCACTGGAATGACCTGAACGAGGCCGGTGTCGGCCGCGCCTATTTTACCGACGCGGTAACCGATTTCTACTACGACTACGGCCCCGGCAGCTATAATGACACCGGCGTCTATCCCATCGTGGTGGACGGCGACAAGTACAAAGGCAACTACCAGCTGTTCTACAACGACAGCAGCATGCAAATTGACAGCGAGCTGACGGTGGACGATTCCTTCAAGGTGATTTACAAGACCCACACCCCGGAGGCTGCTACCACCAATATGCCCGCCGACTCCGCCCCGGTGCCCGGCACCACCACCGGCACCGACGTGCCCCTGGTGTTCACCCCGGCGCCCAGCTACCCCGGCCTCACCTTCCTGGGCTGGACGGAAGTGGCTACACCCGGCGAGACGGTGCCGCAGTACACCACGGGTTCCGTGAAGGTGTACCAGGCCAACGTGACCCTGTACGCCGTGTGGGAAGTGAACCCCGACGAGTTCGAGTTTGTATACGAATTTGGCATGACCGACTATGTCAAGGTGTACGACGCGCAGGACATGACCGTGACGGCGCGCTACATTCCGCAGGTTGATGTGCCCACACCGGCTTACACCGTGGCCTACGCCAACAGCGGCAGCCTGGTGCCCGCCAACGTGTTCAACAACGTGGTGGATACCACCGTGACCGCCACCATCACCGTGGCCGGCCTGTACAGCGACACTCTGCAGGCCCGGGCAACCATTACCCCGCGCCCGGTGAACGTAACGGTGGCCGATGCGCCCAGCCAGGCCTTTACCGGCTACCCGCTGCAAAGCGGCGGCGTGGCGGTAACCTACCAGGCGGAAGACACCGCAAGCAAGCAGGGCCTGGTAACCGGCCACACCGCGGCCCCCACCACGGCCAGTACCTCTGGCGAGGCCATTGATAACTACCCCATCACTGTGGCCCAAAGCGCCATCGCCGTTACGGCGAGTGGCCAGGCCATCCCCGGCAGCAACTACACCTTCAACATCACCCCCGGCAACTTTGAGATTACCCCGCCCACCACCCCCAGCGGCAAGCTGGACCTGCTGTTCAGCCTGAGCGGCACCGAGGTGTTCTACAACGGCCAGCTGCAAACCTGGAGCGGCGCGGACGCCGTGGCCCTGAATGAACTGAGCGTGCCCGCCATCCTGAAGGGCGGCCAGGCCTCCATCACCGGCGTGACCGCCAGCGCCAGCGGCACCGACGTGGGCAGCTACCCCGTGGTGCTGGACGGCAGCGGCCTGAAGGTGATTGACAAAGACGGCAACGATGTGACCCACCTGTTTGAAGCCAAGCTCACCCCGGGCCAGGATGCCGCCAGCCTGGTAATCAAGCCGCTGGAGGTGACCATCAACCCCACCGGCCCGTGGAGCAAGGCCTTCCACACCGCCGACCCCGACTGGACCGCGCTTGACAAGTACACCATCACAAGCCTGCCCGCCACCATAGGTGATGCGCAGAAGCCGGTGTTCAGCGTCCAGCGCGCCGCGGGCGAAACCATTGGCGAGTACCCCATCACCGTGGCCTATGACGCTGCCAGCGCGGTGAACCGCAACTATACCATCACCACCGGCACCAACATGTTCAACATTGTGCAGGCCGGCGGTGTAACCGCCAGCGCCGACGACGTGACCGTGACCTACAACGGCAACGAGCACTTCATCGACGTGGTGGTGAACCTGCCCGCCGGCGTAGACCCGGCCGGCGTGGAGATCTTCTACAGCTACCCCGGCGCTTCCGGCGAGAGCAAAACCCAGACCGCGAAGGTGAACAAGAACGAGAGCGGCAATGTGAATTACCGTGTCGTGGTGCCCGGCTACGCCGACGTGACCGGCACGGTGAAGGTAACCATCAACGCCCGCAATATCACGATAAAGGCCAACAGCTATTCCAAGCTTATAAACGAAAAAGACCCCACCTTCAAAGGCGGTATTACCAGCGGCCGCCTGGTCAAGAGCAATGACCTTGGCAAGATCACCTACGGCCTGAAGGACAAAAACGCGGACACCAGCAAGGCGGGCACCTACAAGCTTACCCCCAAATACACCGCAAACGCGAACTATAAAGTAACCGTGGTGTTGGGCGAGCTGACAGTAAACGCGACGAATGACGGCGTACCCCAGGAGCCCGAAGACCCATACACCCCCGACACGCTGCCCCCCACCACCCCGACAACCCCCGCCACGCCCGCGGGTGACCCGGCCGACCTGACCCCCGACGACGTGGATGACGGCCCGGAAGACACCACTCCGGCCGAGCCCGATGAGCCGGAACCCGCTCAGCCCGACGAGAGCGCCCCGGCCCCGATTGAGCAGCAAGACCCCGCCGACCCGACCGCCGTCTTCTCCGGCCCCGTATGGGCGCTGCTGAACCTGATCCTGATGATTCTGGCGCTGGTATTCTCGGTCATCCTGTTCGTGATGATCTTCACCGGCCGCAAGAAGAAGGAAAATGAGGACGCGGACGCCGTGGAGGGCGAGGAAGAGGAGACCAAGGGCAAGCGCGGCCTCATCTGGCGCATCCTGGCCATTGTGATGGGCGTTGTAAGCCTGGTTGTCTTCCTGCTGACCGAGAACCTGAGCAACCCGATGGTCTTCGTGGATACCTGGACCCTGCTGATGGTGATCATCTCGGTGGCGCAGGTCATCCTGATGCTGGTGCTGCGCCAGGTACGCCAGCCCAAAGACCGGGACGAAGAAACCAACAACCAAGCCCAGGCCTAAGCCGTAACCGGCCAACCTGAGCAACCACACGCAAAGCCTGCTTTAAGCAAGCAGTAAGCACGGCCAAAGCCCGGCCTTCCCCAACAGGGAGGCCGGGCTTTTTGGCGCAAAAAAACCACCCCGGGGAAAAATGCTCCGGGGTGGGGATGGAAAGGGATGGTCAGGTGAGTGCGCTGCGCAGGCGCGCAATGCTGGGCGTGCGGCCCTCAATCATGTCCTCGGCGCGCACGGCCACAATTTTCAAGGTTTCCGGATGGGTGACCACGTAGAACTGGTCGTTCTCAATGGCGCCAAACACCGCCGGCACCACCACATCTATGGGCAGGCCGCCGGTGATGTCGGCCTCCAGCTGGGCCTGGTCGGCCCGCCAGGTGCCGGTGCGGTGGTAGGGCATGTCCTGCCGGTAACGGGCCGGGCGGCGCTGCTCGCAATGGTGCAGGTCGGTTTGGATATACCCGGGCAGAAACAGCGTGAGCCCGATGTTGGTAATGCCCTGCTCCTCCAGGTCGTAGGCGGTGCTTTCGGTGGCGGCCACCACGGCGTGCTTGGTGGCGTGGTAGGCCGCCATGCCGCGCGCGGTGGTAATGCCGGCGCCCGAGGAAACATTGACGATGTGGCAGGGCGTGCCCTGCGCCATCATAATGGGCATGGCCTCGTGCATGCCCCACAGCATGGCCTTCAGGTTGATGTCGATCATCCAGTCCACATCGGTGGGCGGCACGGCCCACACCTTGCCGCGGAAGGCGATGCCGGCGTTGTTGATGAGCAAATCGACGGTGCCATAGGTGGCCACGGCCCGGGCAATCATTTCGTGGACGTTTTCATAAAGCGAGAGGTCGGCCGCGAAAGCGGTGGCCTCGGCGCCCAGGGCGCGGGCCTCGGCGGCCACGGCGTCCAGCGCGGGGGCGTCAATGTCGGCCAGCAGCAGCTTCATGCCGCGGCGGGCGGCCTCCAGCGCCAGCACGGCGCCAAAGCCGTGGGCCGCCCCGGTGATGACCGCCGTTTTGCCTTTAAATTCCTTCATGGTGGTGTGTTTGGCTCCCTTCTCTTAGAACCTATTCCTATACGTCGTCGCCCCGCAGCCGCAGGATATTGGGGTAGCGGTTCTGCAGGATATCCTCGAAGCGGATTTTGGCCACGGCCAGCAGCTCCGGCTGGGGGAACACATAGAACTTGTCGTTCTCAATGGCGTCGAACACCAGCGGGGCAATGTTGTCTATCGGCGCGCCGTGGGTAATCACCTCGTCCAGGTAGGCCTGGCTGGCACGGTAGGTATCGCTGGCATAGAAGGGGTCGTCGCTCTGGTAGCGCTCGGGGCGGTGGCGGTTGTAGTGGTTCAGGTCGGTTTGCACAAAGCCGGGCAGCAACAGCGAAAACCGGATGTTGGACACGCCGCGCAGCTGCAGGTCGTACACGGTGCTCTCGGTGGCGGCCACCACGCCGTGCTTGGTGGCGTGGTACACCCACATGCCCTTGGTGGTAATAACGCCCGACGACGAGGAGACGTTGACAATGTGGCAGGGCGTGCCCTGCTTCATCATGATGGGAATGGCCTCGCGCATGCCCCACAGCATGGCTTTCAGGTTGATGTCGATCATCCAGTCGGCGTCGTTCAGCGGCACCTCCCAGATGGTGCCGTCGAAGCCGATGCCGGCGTTGTTGATGAGCAGGTCCAGCGTGCCGTAGAGGGACACCGCCTTGGCAATCATGTCGCGCACATTTTCGTACAGCGAGAGGTCGGCCTCAAAGCCGGCCACCTCCTGGGCGCCCAGCTTGCGCGTTTCGGCCACCATAGCCTGCAGCGCGGGGCCGTCAATGTCGGCCAGCAGCAGCTTCATGCCGCGGCGGGCGGCCTCGCGGGCCAGCTCGGCGCCAAAGCCGTTGCCGGCGCCGGTGATAACAGCGGTCTTGCCACGAAATTCCTTTATCATCAGTCTCCTCCTTTTGGTTGGGGGCTGTGCATCGGGTTTTACGGGGTACGCGCCATTTTAGCGGGCCTCAGCCGCCCAGCAGGCTGGGGGCTTTGTCCAGAATGGCCTTGGCTTCATTGGCGATGCCCTGTACAATTTCCGCCGCCGGCAAAATGCTGCGGATGGGGGTGATGTCCTGCCCGGCCGGCACAAAGCCGTTCTCCATGTCGCCGTCCACCAGGGCCAGCTTGCCGGCGTTGTCCTGCAGGCCGTCCGGCGTTTTGCCCTCGGCGGCCAGCTGCAGCATTTTGTCGCTGTAGGCGCTGCGGATGCCCCGGGTGGGAATGCTTTTGCTGCCGGGCTTGCCAATCACCACCACGTCGCCGCTGGCGCTGGCCACCAGCTTGTCCTTGGCCGCCTGGCTTATCTCGCACTCCTCGCTGGCCAAAAAGCGGGTGCCAATCTGCACGCCGGCCGCGCCCATCACCAGCGCGGCGGCCAGGCCACGGCCGTCCACAAAGCCGCCGGCCGCCACCACGGGAATGTCGATTTCCGGTATGACCTCGGTCATCAGCGTGAGGGTGGTGAGGCTGCCGATGATGCCGCCGGCCTCGGTGCCCTCCACCACAATGCCGTCCACCCCCAGCGCCGCGCAGCCCTTGGCGGCCTTCAGGCCCGGCACCACCGAAAACACCTTGATGCCGGCGGCGTGGAAGGCCTCCAGCAGCTCGGGCGTGGGCTTGCCGGCGCCCAGGCTTACCAGCGCGGGCTTTTCCTCCAGCGCCACCTGCAGCATCTCCTGGGCGTTGGCCCACACCAGCGGAATGTTCATGCCAAAGGGCTTGTCGGTCAGGCTTTTGGCCAGGCGCACCTGCTCGCGGCTCCACTGGGTGCTGGGGCCAATGCCAATGATGCCCACGCCGCCGGCGGCGCTGACGGCGGCGGCCAGCTTGCCGCTGGAGCCAAAGGCCATGCCGCCCTGGATGATGGGGTACTGGCAGCCCAGCAGTTCAGTCAGTCTTGTTTTCATAAAAGTCTCCTTTGGGGGGCGGGCTTTTTAGCGCGCCCGGAATGCGAAACCTGTAATAATTCCATCATAACGTATTGCCAATGGCAAATCAATATGGTAGTTTTTTACAACATCTGCGGCAGCCGGCGGCGATTGACGCCTGCCACTTGCCCGGGCGGCCAAATTGGCGTATAATTGTAAAGGTGTGCTTCTATGCCGTGCATATGGCCGGCAACAGAGGACGCACCCCAAGCGCTTTACCAGAGGGGGCATATACAAAATGAAATATACAGGCGTGACCGCGCGGGGCATCATCTCGCCCGTGTTCAAAAAAGGCGACGATTTGGTGGCCGATGTGTGCAACAGTGTGCTGCAGGCGTCCTCGGGGGAGGGCTTTGCCATTGAAGACGGCGACATCATTGGTATTACCGAGAGCGTGGTGGCGCGCACCCAGGGCAACTATGCCACCTGTGCGCAGATAGCCGCCGACGTGCGGGCCAAAACCGGCGGCAAAACGGTGGGGCTGGTGTTTCCCATCCTCAGCCGCAACCGGTTTTCCATTTTGCTGCGGGGCATTGCCCAGGGCTGCGAAAAGCTGGTGGTGCAGCTTTCCTACCCGGCCGATGAGGTGGGCAACGCGCTGCTGAGCTGGGACGCGCTGGACGAGGCCGGCGTGAACCCCTACCACGACAGCTTTGACGAAGCGCAGTTCCGCGCCCGCTTCGGGCAGGATACCATCCACCCGTTTACCGGGGTGGACTATATCGACTTCTACAAGAGCTTTGGCGGCCATATTGACGTGGTGTTCTCCAACGACCCCGCCCATATCCTTGAATACACCGACACCGTGATTTGCTGCGATATCCACACCCGGCACCGTACCAAGCGGCGCATTGTGGCCGCCGGCGGCAAGGTGGTGCTGTGCCTGGACGAGATACTGAACCGCAGTGTGGACGGCAGCGGCTACAACCCCGACTACGGCCTGCTGGGGTCCAACATGTCCACCCCGGACACCGTGAAGCTTTTCCCGCGGGACTGTGGCACCCTGGTGGAGCGGATGCAGGCTGCCATAAAGCAGCGCACCGGCGCCACCGTGGAGGTCCTGGTGTACGGCGACGGCTGCTTCAAAGACCCGGTGGGCGGCATCTGGGAACTGGCCGACCCGGTGGTCTCCCCGGCCTACACCAGCCGGCTGGAGGGCACCCCCAACGAGCTGAAAATGAAGTACTTTGCCGACAACGAGCTGGAAGCTTTAAGCGGCGAAGCGTTGGCCGATGCCATGCGCGCGCAGATACGCCGCAAGGATGAAAACCTGGTGGGCCAGATGGCGGCCCAGGGCACCACGCCCCGCCGCTACTCCGACCTGGTGGGCAGCCTGTGCGACCTGGTGAGCGGCAGCGGAGACCGCGGCACGCCGGTGGTGTACATCAAGGGCTACTTCACCAACTATGCCAGCGAATAAGGGCCAAACACACACAGCCCCGGCAGCCACAAAATTGTGGCTGCCGGGGCTGTTTTATACAGGGCTGAACGAAAAACCGATGGGGCTTATTTGATGGGGGTCTTGGCGCGCCGCTGCAAGATGGTGCTGGAAAAGACGGCCAGCACCGAGAAAGCCAGCATGATGATGAACGCCCACATATAGCTGCCAGTGCTGGTGCGCAGGCCACCGGCAAGATAGGTGCCCACAAACGGGGCCAGCAGCATGGTGCAGTTGGTAATGCTGAGGTTGACGGCAAAGTTTTTCTGCCCATACTGGTTGCTCACGTAGGTGGTGTTCATGGTGGGCAGGCCGCCATAGAACAGGCCGGTGAAAACAAAGCCGATGATGAGCAGAAACATCTGGCCGGTAACAGCCGACAGAATCAGCATCACGGGTGCAATGAGCGCGCTGATATTCACCAGCATCAGTGTGCGCTTGAAGCCGGCGCGGTCGTACATCAGGCCGAACAGCACGCGGCCCAGGCCGTTGAAGACGGAAACCAGGCCGGCGATGAGCGCGGCCGAGCCGATGTCGGCGCCAGCGTCCAGGGCGGCGGCGGCCGAGTGGCCAATGATGATGAGGCCGGCGGCGCACAGGCCCAGGCACCACAGGAAGTACAGCCAGAAGCTCTTGGTGTGCATCATCTGCCCGGGGGTTACGTCGGGCGCCTGGGTGGCTGCTGTGGCCGGCATTACCTTGGCAAAAAGTTCCAGTTCGTCGGGGCGGGGCTGCCGAAGCACCAATGCGCCCACCAGCACCACGGCCGCAAACACAATGGCAAAGCCGATGAAAACGGTGCGCCAGCCCAGGCTGGCCATCAGGCTGGTGGCCAGGGTGCCCAGCACCATGCCGCCCACGCCAAAGCCCATCAGCAAAATGCCGGAGGCCAGGCCCTTTTTATCGGGAAACCACTTGGTAACAATATTGATAAGGGCGTTGTAGGCCAGCCCCACGCCAAGCCCCACAAACACGCCATAGGCCACATAAATGCCGGCCAGGCTGGCAATACGCGAAGCCAGGAAGAACCCGGCGAACAACAAAACTGCCGAGGCTGTGAGGATGATTTTGGAAGACACCTTTTTGGCAATGATGCCCGCGATGATGCCGCCCACACAAAACATCACAATGGAGATGGTGAAGGTCATCGAGGTTTCCGCGCGGTTCCACCCGAAAGCCACCTCCAGCGGTGCAATAAAGACCGACCAGGCGTAAATAAGCCCCAACAGCAGCAGCATGATGGTGCCCACCCCCAGGTAGAGCCAGCGCCGCTGCGGGATGGCCCCGCTTTTTAAACGGCCGTTAGATACAGTTCTGTCCACTACTTTCCCTCCGTCCCAACAATGATAAATATTTGTCATAGTGCTTATAAAAAAATCCCGTCTCTGCTATAAAGAGACGGAAAACCGCGGTACCACGCTTATCTCGGTAACGGGAAAACCTGTGCGCGCCTACTTTTGGCCGGGGGCCATCATGGTTCAGCACGCATGCTCAAGGGGGAACTTCGGTGCGGGCCCCGCCGCCGGTTTCCACCAGTCCCGGCTCTCTAAGGGCTTGACGCCGCGCTTACTTTACCCTGTCATCACAATGTCGTTATTCATTTTTTTAATCATACGCACCGGCCCGGATATTGTCAAGCAGGTTGCATAAAATATCAATATCTTTTCGGTGTTATACAATAACCCGTTGTGGAAAACCCACAAAACCGTGCAGGAGTACCAAAAGAAAGGGGTGGGCGGTGTATCAGGCATGTGCGGGCTGCTTCACCACCACCCGGCCAAACAATAGCTCCATGCCGCGTATCCAGGTGTCGGTGTCAATGCCATGGCTGCCATAAAAGCGCACGGCGGCGCTGTGGCAGTAGCAGGAGTGCATCAGCGCGAAGCTTTCGGCGTCAAGGGGCTCTATGCGGTCCAGGTCCATCATTTTGTTCAGCAGCGGGATATCGTAAAGATAGGGCATTTCTATCAGGTTGCGGTGAATCAGGTCCTCCGCCCGCGGGTCGGAGCTGGTCATCGACGCGGTAACCAGCATGGCTTTGGCCATGGTGGGCACTATCGCCTGCGGGTAAACCACCGTGGTGGCGCGCAGCACGTCGTGGGGATGGGCGGTCTCGGCCATCTGCATCAGGGTGCCCAGGTCGGGCATCAGCCGCGCCATGTTGGTGTCAAAATAGTCATAGATATCCAGCAGGATAGCCTCTTTGGACGCATAATGGTTATAGATGGAAGAAGCCATGATGCCAACGGTTTTGGCAATTTGGCGCACCGAAACATGATGGTAATTGTCTCTTGCAAACAGGTTAACAGCTGCCTCAAAAATGGCTTGCTTGGTTCCGCCCAGTTCCTGCACAGACGTCACTCCCTACTGTATGGCTGGTATACCTGCATTATAGCACAATATATGCGCAAAAGTGCAAGAAATGACAAAAAAACCCACCAAGAAACTTGGTGAAAAAAGTGACGATGAGCGAGGGAAATGAATGGGATAAAAAGAGGTGTATCAGCGCGTTTTTCAAAGCATAAAAAACCTGCGCAGCCAGCGCAGGCAGAAGGGGGATATATACTATTGAGGCTATCATCAGGCAAACCCGATTCAAGGCCCCGCACATGGCGGAAGGGTGGTCATGCAGGTGGACGCGCCCGCTCTGCGCTGGTGCCGCCGGGCACGGCCGCCGGCACACCTACAGCTTGCAGCAGGCGCAGGTTGCGGGCAAACTGCGCCTGCGAAAGTTCCGGCAGGCTGCAGTATTGTATCTTCAGTTGTTTGGAGGAAAGGCCGGTGGCGTGGGCCAGCTGGATGGCAAAGCTGTCGTAATGGTCCAGGTGCACGGCCTCCCGCACCTGCCCGGTAAGCCAGTAGTAATAGTCGCCGTCAACAAGCAGGGGCACCACGGCTATGCGCAGGCCGGTAACCTCGCAAATGCACATCTGTGCCTTCCGGGTTTTGCGCGCCAGGGCATGCAGCTTGGCAAAGCTTTCGCGGCACAGGCTGGCTGCGGCGGCATCGTTCATTAGGGTGTTGTACAGCTGGGTGCGGCCGCTGGTGGGGGTAAGCGGCCGGCCATTTGGGCGCAGCAGGCAAATGGCCATGCCGGTGGTGCGGGCAAAGTTGTCTTGCGTATTTTGCAGGTAGCGCAGCTGTTGCCGGGTTTCGGATACGGCGGGTGCCGGTATTAGTGTGCGTTCCATTTTATGCCACCTCCAGTAGGGTCTGCGGGGTACGGGGCAGTGGTAGAAAGCCGGCGCTGGAAAGGCCATTCAGATGCGCCGCCGGGTTGGGCTTTCATGATAGCAAACGAATATTCGTTCGCAAACCGCAGACCACGACAGTACGCAAAAAAACGGCAATCAGGTGCTAAAGAATTTAACGTATATTCATTATAAAAAAGAACATTTTCCGGGAAATAAACAAATTGAAAACTATTTGTAACATAGCATTTTTCTATGTATAATGAATGACGGTGGGTCAAAAAATGGGCGGGGCTTTTGCAGGCAAAAGGCTGGCCGGCGCTATGCCTGAAACTGCGGCGCCGCAAAGAAAAGCCGCGAAACAGATTGCCTTTTATGACCCGACAAAGTATAATATAAAAGGCGTGCCACGGGCCCGGCCGTGCCGGGCGGCCGCCACCTTTGTGCCATACCTGGCAAAGTTGAAAACCATCTTGTGTTATTAAAAGCCGTATATTTTTTATGTGGTTTAAGAAAGGATATGAGACCCATGCAATATGAGGGCGCAATTTTTCGGCCGCCTTCAGAGGCCTACAGCCTGCTGATGCAGGTCACCATCGGATGCTCGTGGAACAAGTGCGAGTTTTGCAACATGTACGCGGAGAAACACTTCCGGGTGCGCAGCATTGAGGATGTCCGCCGCGATTTTGAGGAGTGCGCGCCCTACCGCGACCGCTTTGAGCACATCTTTTTGTGCGACGGCGACGCCTTTGCGCTGAGCGCCGCCAAGCTCATCGAGATCATGGACATCGTCAACGAGCTGTTCCCGGGCATCAAGGGGGTGCGCTCCTACGCGTCGGCGCGCAATGTGCTTACCAAAACCCAGGGCGAGCTGAACACCCTGCGCGCCATGGGCATCGACAAGCTGTACATCGGGCTGGAGTCTGGCAACGACGACATTTTGCGGGAATACAACAAGGGCATCAACCGCCAGGAGATGATAGACGCCGCCAAAATGCTGCACGAGGCCGGTATCCGGCAGTCGGTCAGCATCATAGCCGGCATGGGCGAGGAAAACCACTGGCGGGAGCATATGCTGGACACCGCCACCGCGCTGAACCAGATGCAGCCGGAGTTCATTGGCCTGCTGACACTGACGCCGGGCGGCGAGCTGCGCCCGCCCACCCCCGAGGAGCTGGCGCGCATCAAGCGGCCGGACTCTGTACAGGTGCTGAAGGAGATGCAGCTGCTGCTGCAAAACCTGGAGATGGAAGACTGCATCTTCTCCACCGGCCATATCTCCAACCAGGTGCAAATTCGCGGCACCCTGCCCACCGACAAGGGCCGGATGCTGGAATTGGTCGACCATTTGCTGGACTCGGTGGGCTAGACCGGTAAAATTTGTATGAACAACGGGCGGCGCCTTTGCCGCCCGTTGCTTTTTATGGCAGCGGTTTTTGTGCTCTTGGGGGCTTGGCGGCGGCCAAGGCGCCGCAAGCGGGGAAGGACGCTGCCGGGAAGGCGCGAAACAGGGCGCAGCGGGCCGAAGCTGTACAATTTGAAACACGTTTGGTATAATAATGCGAAAAATTCAGGCAGCTTATTTTGCGGCCGCATGGCGCGCCGCCCAGACCAAACAGCAGGTTTGCGGCAGGCAGGGCCGCGGCCGGCGTTCCACAGGCGAGGACCTCCGCGATGAAAAAGACCGACTTTGCAAATCTATTCAGTGAACTGGCCATTCCGGTGGTGGTGTTTGAGGCCACCGACACGTTGCCGGTGCGTTATATGAACGTCCAGGCGGGCATCCGTTTCTCGCCCTCCCATTCGGTGCAGAAGCTTACCGGCCAGGCGGTGAACCGCCAGCTGGATGACCTGCTGCGCTTTGATACCCCCGAGGAAGCCGACGCTTTTCGCCGGCAGGTGCTGCAAATGGGGCATGTGGAACATTACCAGTGCAGCATCGTTACCTTTGAGGGCAACCTCCGGCCGGTGGCCCTTTGGGGCAACACCGTGGAGGCCGAGGACGGGGTGGCCTATTTTGTGGCCTATTTCTCCACCGTGCACACGGATGTGGAAGGCGTGCATGACCCCGGCAAACAGTTGTCGGAAATCATCAACGCGTCCTTCTTGGCCGACAATGTGGAGGCCTCCATCCAAACGGTGCTGGCCATGGCGGGCCGCGAGCAGCGGGTAAGCCGCGCCTATATTTTTGAGGAAGTCTCCGCCACCACAACCCGCAACACCTACGAGTGGTGCGCGGAAGGGGTGGAGCCAGCCATCCAGGATCTGCAAAGCTTGGAAAAAGCCGACTATAACTACGATGTGATCATGCAATCCGGCATGTATGTTACCGATGACGTGCGCACCCTGCCCCAGGGCGACCGCGAAATCCTGGAGACGCAGGGCATCCGCTCGCTGGCCATCATTCCACTGTTCGACTATGGCAAGCCGCTGGGCTATGTGGGCTTTGACGATACCGCCCACTACCGCCAATGGTCGCAGGACGAGCTGCAGTTTTTGAAAAGCGTTTCCAGTGTGCTGGCTACGCTCATCAAGCGCCGCAACGCCGAGCATAGCGCGCAGCGCACCCAGGACATTATGCAGATCATGCTGGACGTGTCGGACGATGTGGTGTACGCCAACACGCTGGATGGTTACACGGTGATCTTCGTCAGCCGCTCGCTGGCGTTATCGCTGGGCACCACCCGGGAGGCGCTGCTGGGCAAGCCCTGCTGGCAGGTGCTGCAAAAGGACCAAACGGGTCCCTGCGCCTTTTGCCCCATCCCCAAAATTACGCTGGAGCCGGGCGCCGAGCGCTCGCAGGTATATGCCTGGGAGGTGGAGAACACCCGCACCTGCAAAACCTACCTGGCCAAGGACAGCATTGTGAAATGGGTGGACGGCCAGTATGTGCATGTGGAGACAGCCACTGATATCTCCGCCCGCAAGGACTACGAGGAACAGCTGCGCTACTATGCCTCGGTAGACACCATGACCGGCGCGCTGAACCGCGACTGGGCCGGCCGCCTGCTGGAGGATATGCTGAAGCAGCCCGCGTTTGACGGCAGCCTGGTTTTCATCGATCTGGACGGCCTGAAGAAGGTGAACGACCAGTTTGGCCACGCCCTGGGCGATGAGATGATCACCGAGATTATCAACACGGTGCGGGCCGGCCTGAACGATAACGAACTGATTTGCCGCTGGGGCGGCGACGAGTTTCTGGTGTGGCTGCAGGCCGACCCCGAAACCGCCGACCGGCGCATCCAGCAGGTGATTGTGCAACTGGAGCGCCAGAACCAAAAGAACACCCGCCCTTACAAGTTGTCGTTCAGCTACGGGGTGGTGGCGTTCAGCAGCGCGGAGGGCACCACGCTGGACGCACTGGTAACCCGGGCGGACGAACTGATGTACCGCAACAAGATGGGCAAGCGGGGCATTGCGATGAACCGCCGCAGGGATGATACGAGATAGTGAGATAGGCAAATAACATCAAAACAGGCGCACCGTGTAACACGATGCGCCTGTTTATTGGGGTGGCCATGCGCGAAGCGCGCGCCACACTATTAGGATGCCCGGGCGCAAGCGCGCCGGCCCCGGCGGGCTCTCACAGGCGCTCGGCCGGCCCGCGCGTGCCGCCGCAACGGGGCAGCGGCCGGGCCTCACCGCCGGGCGGGCAGGGGGTTGGCTTAGGGCGTGTCCCTAAAGTTCCAATGGGACATCTACCCCGGTATATTTTGTGTCTTTCGGCGTTCATCTCGCGCCAAGAGCCGGGCTGCGCCCGGTTGGCCCCCAGGGGCACTTCATCTCGGCCCAA
>JAAYCI010000074.1 GCA_012729855.1 Oscillospiraceae bacterium | reverse complement strand
TGGTGCGCCTCTGCGAGGCACCCCAGAACCGGGCGCGGGAAAATTTGTTCGCCGTAACATTTGCTGTAGTTCAAGATACTGCTATGCGAGCCAAATTTTGCCCTTCGGGCCCAACAGGAAAACGGGCCCCTGGCGGAGCCCGCTAATGTGCACATCTTAAAGCGCCGCAATGCCTTATTTGAACTTGCGCTTGCGGGCGGCTTCGGATTTTTTCTTGCGCTTAACCGAAGGCTTTTCGTAAGCTTCGCGCTTGCGAACCTCGGCCAGAACGCCCGATTTGGCACACGAACGCTTGAACCGGCGCAGCGCGCTGTCCAGCGATTCGTTTTCTTTAATCCGGATTTCCGACATCTTTTGTCCCCCCCTAATGCCACATGGCAGGAGTTGGCAGTTCAGTGAAATGGGCGCCAGGTGCGGGCACCCACCAGTACCTGAACAACAGTTAAATTATACACGGCGAGATGAAAAGTGTCAACTATTCTTCGTCGCATACAAACCCGCCGCCATCCGGGCGAACGGGCGCAGTTTCATCATCTTCGCTGGCAGAAGTGTCGCCAATGCGGCACAAATAAAGTTCTTCGGCGTTCTGCTGCAATTTTACCAGGCTGCTGCGCAAGCGGTCCAGTTGCTTGATTGTGTCGGTGACGCCATTGAACAGAAGGGTGTACTCGCGCTCAAGTTCATCCATCTTCAGAACTCCCCGTGGTAGTTGCTTAGCGTATTTTTTTAGGTATATTTATTTATTATAGCACGTTTTTTTGACTCCATCTGTCGAAAAATGTAAAATTAACAAAAATTAACCACCTTGCCCACTCCGGCGCTTCTGCCATTTTTATTATAACCAGATAACAACCGGGCCGCCACATGGCGGCCCGGTTGTTATCTAAAATTTTACATTTGGTTACTTCACCGCAAAGCTTATCAGCTTGCCCGGCACCCAAATCTCTTTGGCCAGCGTTTTACCGGCCAGGGCCGCTTGCACGGCCGGCACCGCTTTGGCGGCGGCCAGGGCGTCACCCTTGGCCACTCCGGCAGGCAGCATTACCTTGCCGCGCACCTTGCCGTTTACCTGCACGGCTATCTCCACGGTGTCTTCCTGCAGCTTGTTTTCGTCCCAGGCGGGCCAGGGCTGGCCGCTCACCTCGCCGCCAAAGCCACTCTGCTCCCAGGCTTCTTCGGTTACGTGGGGGGCAAAGGGGTTCAGCAGCTGCAGCAATATGCGATATTCGCCGCGGGTGGCCCCGCCGGCGGCGGCCAGGTCGTTCAGCAGGCTCATCATGGCGGCAATGGCGGTGTTGTGCTTCAGGTGCTCAATGTCCTCGCCTACCTTCTTGATGGTACGGTGCACCACGCTCTCCAGCTCGGGGCGTACGGCTTCGTCGGGCAGCAGGCCGTCCTGCAGGGCCCACACGCGCTCCAAAAAGCGGCGGCTGCCCTTGATAGACGCCGTGTTCCAGGGCGCGGTTTTCTCAAAGTCGCCAATGAACATCTCGTACACCCGCATGGTGTCGGCGCCAAACTCGGCAATCACATCGTCGGGGTTCACCACGTTGCCGCGGCTTTTGCTCATCTTCTGGCCGTCCTCGCCCAGTATCATGCCGTGGCTGGTGCGCTTCATATAGGGCTCGGGGCCCTTCACCACGCCAATATCGTACAGGAATTTATGCCAAAACCGGCTGTACAGCATGTGCAAGGTGGTGTGCTCCATACCGCCGTTGTACCAGTCCACCGGCATCCAGTAGTCCAGCGCGGCCTCGCTGGCCAGCATTTCGCTGTTGTGGGGGTCGCAGTAGCGCAGGAAATACCAGCTGCTGCCCGCCCACTGGGGCATGGTGTCGGTCTCGCGCTTGGCGGCGGCGCCACACTTGGGGCAGGTGGTGTTCACCCACTCGTCGTGGCGGGCCAGCGGGCTGTCGCCCTCGCCGGTGGGCTCAAAATCCTCGATGTACGGCAGCTCCAGCGGCAGCTGGTCCTCCGGCAGGGGCACCCAGCCGCAGGTATCGCACCACACCATGGGTATGGGCTCGCCCCAGTAGCGCTGCCGGCTGAACACCCAGTCCCGCAGCTTGTAGTTCACCCGGGCCTCGCCCTTGTGCTTGCGCAGCAGCCAGTCGGTAATTTCCTTCTTGGCTTCTTCCACGGTCAGGCCGTTCAAAAAACCGCTGTTCACCAGCGTGCCGTTCTCAATGTCGGTATAGGCCGCCTCGTCAATGTTGCCGCCGGCCACCACCTCCACAATGGGCAGGCCAAACTTGCGGGCAAAGGCCCAGTCGCGTTCGTCATGCCCCGGCACCGCCATGATGGCCCCGGTACCGTAGCTGGCCAGCACGTAGTCGGAGATAAAAACGGGGATATTCTCGCCGGTGGCCGGGTTGACGGCCTCCACGCCCTGCAGCAGCACGCCGGTCTTCTCCTGGTCTTTGCCCAGCTCGGTGCGCTCAAAGTCGCTCTTGTGGGCGGCGGCGTCCTGGTAGGCGGCAATCTCTTCGCTATTTTTCAGCAGCGGGGCCCATTTTTTCAGGTAATCGTGCTCGGGGCTTATCACCATATAGGTGGCGCCAAACACGGTGTCGGGTCGGGTGGTGTACACCACCAAATCATCGCCGGCAGTGGTGCCAAACACAATGTCGGCCCCGTGGCTGCGGCCAATCCAGTGTTTCTGGCTGGCACTTACCCGCTCAATGTAATCCAGCCCGTCCAAGTCGTCTATCAGGCGGCCGGCATACTCGGTGATCTTCAGCATCCACTGGCTTTTCACCTTGCGCACCACGTCGCCGCCGCAGCGCTCGCAGGCGCCGTTCACCACTTCCTCGTTGGCCAGCACCACCTTGCAGCTGGTGCACCAGTTCACGGCCATCTCTTTTTTGTAGGCCAGGCCTTTTTTATACAGCTGCAAAAATATCCACTGTGTCCACTTGTAGTAGCTGGGGTCGGTGGTGTCCACCTCGCGGTCCCAGTCAAAACTAATGCCCAGCGCCTGTATCTGCGCGCGGAAGCGGTTGATGTTGTTGCGGGTTACAATGGCCGGGTGAATGTGGTTTTTAAGGGCAAAGTTCTCGGTGGGCAGGCCAAAGGCGTCCCAGCCCATGGGGTACAGCACGTTCCAGCCTTCCATGCGGCGTTTGCGCACCACCACGTCTATGGCGGTGTAGGGCCGCGGGTGGCCCACATGCAGGCCCTGGGCGCTGGGGTAGGGGAACTCCACCAGCGCAAAAAACTTGGGCCGGTCGCCGCCGGTAACCGCCGCGAAGGTCTTGTTCTCCAGCCAGCGCTTTTGCCATTTCGGCTCCATCTGTTTGGGGTCGTACTTTATCAAAAAAACCACATCCAATTAGTTAGTTAATAGTTTGGTTGCTCATTATGCACAGAACTTGCCTCCTGTGCAAGTGGTGCTCTATTCATTCTCCAAAAAATCCAGCGGCAGCTGCCTGGCGTCGGCCCACATGCGCTCCAGATCGTAAAACTCCCGCATCTCGGGGTAGAAGATATGCACCACCACGGCGCCGTAGTCCAGCAGCACCCAGCTGCGGGTTTTGGCGCCCTCTATGCGCAGCGGCTCAATGCCCGCTTTGCCCAGCTGGAAGTCCACCTCGTCGGTAAGGGCGCCCACCTGGGTGCTGCTGCCGCCCGACGCTATGACGAAATAGTCGGCCAGCACCGTCAGGTCTTCCACCTGCAGCAGCCTGATATCCAGCGCTTTCTTTCCGTCCAGTATGGTCACTATTTTTTTGGCCAGTTCCAGTGCTTCCATTCAGTTCTCCTTTTATATAACGGCCTGAGTATAGTAGCTCTAAGCTGCCTGAGGCTCCACGTCCACGTCGGCGCCGCCCTCCGGCTCCTGCACCTCGCTCATCACCTGCACGTTGGGCGGGTACAGGGTGTAGCCGCTGGGTATCTGCACCTGCGGCAGGCCCAGCGCACTGGCGGCCACCGGCCTGTCGGCGTCGCGGAAGTAGGTGTTCAGCAGGGTAGCCAGGCCCGGGTCTTCGTCGGTGCCGCGGCCGTACAGGTCTATCAGGTACAGGCTGCGGCCCTTGTTGCCGGGGTCCATGCCGGTGGTGCCGGGCGCCTTGCAAAACAGCACCCGGTCGGGCGTCAGGTTCAGCGCCGAGTAGGCAATGTCAAAAATATCGGTCAGGCCAATGTCGGTGTTGCAGTAGTGTTCAAACACCGGCAGCAGGTTCACAATGTCGGGGCCGGTCAGGTTCAGCAGCCGGCGGAACAGCGCCGAGTAAAAGTGGCGCTGGTTGTCCAGGCGGTCGATGTCTGCCCGCTCAAAGCCCGTGCCGTTGCGGTTGCGCACAAAGAACTCGGCGGCGTCACCGTCCAGCCAGCGCCAGCCCTGCTGCAGGTAGCTGCCGCCGTAGCTCATGTCGCGCGGCACATACACCTTCAGCCCGCCAAAGGTATCCACTATCGCCTTCATGGCATCCATGTCCATAGAGATATAATGGTCCACCGGCAGGTGGAACATCTCCTCAATGGCGCCGGCTATGTTGTTTATGGGGTTCTCGCGGTCCTCGCCGCAGTTCAGCAGCGCGTTTATTTTGCCGGTGCCGCCGGTGGCGTAGTTTTCGCCCACATAGCTGTCGCGCGGGATCTGCAGCATGTTCAGCTGGTTGTTTTTAAGGTCGTAGCGCATGTACAAAAGCATATCGGTAAGCCCCAGCCCCTCGCCGTAGCCGCGGCCCTCCTCGTTGTCTATGCCCACAAGCAGAATATGCACCACATCACTTTTGTTGTAATCGCGCGGCACGTATTTCTTGTTGGGGTCGTTTTGGGTGATAGAGCCAAAACTGCCCGGCTCAAAGATGCCGTCCACATAGCGGTAGAGGAAGAACAGCACCCCGGCCAGGACGACCAGAATCAGAATAACAATAATGAGCACTTTCTTGCCCCGGCTTACCCGTGGCTTCGCAACGGCAGAGCCGCCTTTGCCCTTGCTTGGCGCCGCCTTATAGGTGTTCTCCGGCATGATGGAGCCAGCCTGGCCGGCGCCACTGCGCCGGATACGGCCGGAGTTGTAGCTATGCTGACGATTTGACACATGATCACGCTTTCAGTTTTTTTGCCGCCGGGGTATTTGCCCCTGCCCCAAGGGGTATTCCGCTTGCACACCATGGCATGGTCTGTTTACAATAAACGGGCATATCGCCGTTTTTCTTTCACTGTTAAAGCAGCGCCGCAGCCTGGCTTCAGGCTGCCGGTTCGCCCTCCTGGATATCCGACATCCGCACCACGGCGGCCTCCGCCTTGCCAATTTTTTCGTCCATTGGCAGGGTTTGGATGTTCAAATCCTCCACCGGCACCACATGGCCCTCCGGGCGGAAGTAGGCGTTCAGCAGCTCGGCTGTTTCCTCCGGCACCAGGCTTACCAGCGACTCGCCGCGGTACTGCGCCCCTGTTATTGATGGGCGCACAAACACAAGGTTATCGGCCTCCAGCCCCAGCGCCTCCTGCGCCAGGCCCCCCATGTCCAGCGGGCCAATGCCGCCCAGCTTCACCCGCCACAGCAGCACCTTCATCCACATCAGCAGGTCGTTGGAGGACAATTGCTTGAACTCGCGGAACAGCGCCGAATAGAAATGCTGCTGCATGGACAGGCGGGTGATGTCGGCGTCGGCATAGTTGCGGTTGCGCAGGAAGAAATCGGCTTCCTCGCCGGTGAAGGCCCGCCAGCCCTGCTCCAGCACGATGTCGGGGTGGTCGGGGTCCACCACATCTTGCGGCACATACACCAAAAACTCGCCGCTGCCGTCGATGATATCCACAATCTCCTTTACGCCGTCCATGTCGATGGTCACGTAAAAGTCTACCGGCAGGGCCAGTTGGTCGTAAATCACATCCACCAGCGCCGCCATGCGGTTGTCGGGGTCGGCCGAGTTGCGGTAGATGGCGTTGATGCGGTATTTATTTCCCGTATCCAGCTCGTCGCCCACATAGACGTCCCGCGGTATCTGCAAAATGTGGGCCTCTTTGGCCACGGTGTCGTACATCAGGTAAAGGATCAAATCGGTGTTGCCTATCTTATCCGTTTCGTCAAGATAACCGTCGGCGGTCTCGTTGTTGTAATCTATGCCGCAAATAAGCCCACAAATCAGGTCTTTGCCGGTGTATTCGGGAATGGTCTCGGTGGTGGTCTCGCGGCGCACCTCTCCGCTGGGGGTGTTTTCGCCGCTCACCTGGTTGCTTAGCCACTGGTAGGCAACCAGCACCGCCGCCACCAGCAGCACCACCACGCAGCCGCACACAATGGCCACAATACGCCCCACCCGGCGCTTCTTACGGGGCTTGGCGTCTTTTTCAGCCGGCTTGGCGCCATCCGGTTTCACTGCCGGGCCGGCATTGGCCGGGGCCCGTGCGGCCGCCACCGTGGTTTCGGCTTTATCCGGCATGGCCGGGCACTGTGTCTCGCTTGGCTTGTTGTTACTCAAAGGCGTTGCCTCCAAAAGCGCCGGACACAGCCGGCAGGTTTATCGGGTTGGGCTTTAGAGTCTCGTTTTCAAATTGGAGAAATGACCAAAATCGAGCGAATTTGGCGTACCTGCAAAGCGCTTTTTCGCAGCATACCCTGGTGGGTTGCAAGGGGAAGCAATGCGGCAGGGGCGCCGAAAATGCCGGATTTGAGCATTTGGGCGGTTTAAAAGCAGACTCTTGGGCTTATATCTTAAAGCTTGGCGCTATTTTTTCAGCGCCGCCAGTGCGTCCAGGGTCACGGCGGCCAGCGGTTTGCCGGTTTTTTCCAGCCAGGCCACGTTTTCTTCCATGGTGGCCACCACCGCGGCGTCCAGGTTGGTTTGGGCCAGTGCGCGTACTTTATCCACCCCGGCATAGTCCCGTTCGGGGCTTATCACATCGGCCAGGTACAGCACCTTGTCCAGCGTGGTCATGCCCACACGGCCGGTGGTGTGGCAGGCAATGGCTTCCAGCACGCCGGCGTCGGTAATGCCCAGGCAATGCCTGGCGTAAATAGCCCCCGCCGGCCCGTGCCACACCGCCTCGGGCTGCGTGCCGGCCGATTTTGCCATTATAGCATCCATGCCCAGCAACTGCAACAATGCGTCGTGGTCGTATTCTTTTACAATATCGTGCAGCCAGCCGGCCAGCTCGGCCTTGTCAGCGTCCACACCATAGTGTTGTGCCAAAAGCCGGGCGGCGGCGGCCACATTTTTGGTGTGGGCGTAGCGCCGGGGGCTCAGCTTTTCTTTTGCCAGCTTTTTGGCCTGCTTTGTCGTCATGGCTGCTCCGGTTTCGTGTGGTGTCATTGTCAAAATTTGTTTTGGCAAAATCAGTGGCGGGCCGCATGGTTACAGGGCCTTGCTTTGCTAAACCCCTTGCCCGATGGCGCGCCGGCAACTTCCGTGTAATGCTTTAGGTGGGTTAGGGGGCGCCCCTGAAAACCCAAAAATCAGGATAGCCCAAGACGGCTCGCCGCGTTTAATTATTTGTATAAAGTCTGTTCTGCCGTATAATTTTCAACGCTTCTTCCGGCACCAGCGGCGACACATCCTTCCCCTCGGCCACCGCCCTGCGGATGGCGCTGGAGGCTGCCGGCACCACCGGCCCCGGCGCGAAAACCACCTGCCCGCCCTGCTTTCGCAGCGCGTCTGCCGCGGCCTCCAGCCGGGGCATGGCTTCCTCGCCGCGGCTTTGCGCCACCAGCGTGGCCATGCGCAGAATGTCCTTATAGTGGTACCACTCGGCAAAGCTTAGCAGCATGTCGCCCCCTATAGAAAGGTAAAGCCGGGCGCCGGGGTTTTCGGCCTGCAGGCGGGCCAGCGTGTGCACCGTGTAGCTGCGGCCGGGGCGTTCAATTTCTATGGGGCTCACCTCCGCCCCCGGAAACACTTGGCGGAAACAGGCGCACATGGCGGCCCGCAGCGGGCCGGGGGTGGCGCTGGCCCGCTTGTGGGGCGCCGTGCCCGACGGGATGACCAGCACCCGCCCGGGCCGCACCGCCGCTGCCGCGTTGCGCAGCAGGGCCATGTGGCCCTGGTGGGGCGGGTCGAAGCTGCCGCCAAATACCAGCAAGCGTTCGTTTTTCATTTCAGCAGTTTGTCGTAGGCGCTGTCTTTTTTCTTTTGCAAAAACAGCACCACGGTGCGGCCTATCACCTGCACCGTCTCGGCGCCGGTGGCTTCCTCCAGCGCGTCGGCGGCCTCGCGGGCCGTTAGTGGGCTGGTTTCCAGCAGGCGCAGCTTCACCAGCTCCCGCTTTTTCAGGCAGGTGGCTGTGGCCTCGGCCACCTGTTCATCCACCCCGCCCTTCCCTATTTGAAACACCGGCGCAAGGCCGTTGGCCACGCCGCGCAGCGTGGCGCGCTGTTTTCCTGTCAGCATCTATTGTCCTCATTTCCTGAATCAAAACTGTAACCAGCCGTTTTTTCTATTATATGTTGCGCTGCAGCGCCCATGATGTCATTTATTGCTCGCCCGCCAAAAAAGCCGGCAGGCGCTTGGCAAAAACCTTCAGCGCGGCGGCCCGGTGGCTCACGGCATCCTTTTCGGCGGCGGTCATCTCGGCAAAGCTTTTACCGCCGCGGGTGAACAGCGGGTCGTAGCCAAAGCCGCCCGCGCCCTTCTCCTCAAACCCGATAAACCCCTCGCACTGCCCCTCGGCCGAAAGCGCGCGGCCATCCGGCAGCGCCAGCGCAATGCTGCATATGAAGCGGCCCGTGCGCTTGTCGGCCGGCACACCGGAAAGCAGCGCCAGCAGCTTCCGGTTGTTGGCCGCATCATCGCCATGGGCGCCGGCAAACCGTGCGCTGTGCACCCCCGGCGCGCCGTTCAGGGCGTCCACAGCCAGGCCCGAGTCATCGGCAATGGCCGGCCGCCCCGCCGCCTGGCACACCGTACGGGCTTTCAGCAGGGCGTTCTCGGCAAAGGTGGCGCCGGTCTCCTCGGGGTCAATGTCCAGCCCCGCTTCGGCCAGGCTTTGCAGGCCGTGGCCCAGCGCTGTCAGAATGCGGCGCATTTCGGCCAGCTTGTGGGCATTGTTGGTGGCGGCTATAAACTCCATCCATCAATCCTCCACCGGCTCGGAATCAGTATCTCCCATATCGCTGCCCTCGCCGGCCGGCCCGCCGTCGGTCAGGAACAGTGCGTCGGCAAAGGCGGCGGGGTCAAACTCCATCAGGTCGTCAATGCCCTCGCCCACGCCCACATAGCGCACGGGCAGGCCCAGCTTGGCTTTGATGCTGATGACCGCCCCGCCCTTGGCGGTGCCGTCCAGCTTGGTGAGGATGATGCCCGTGGCGCCCGCCGCTTCAATAAACTCCCGTGCCTGGCTGATGGCATTCTGCCCGGTGACAGAGTCCAGCACCAGCAGCGTTTCCACCTTGGCGTCCGGGTTGGCCTTGTGCACCACCCGCGTAATTTTAGAAAGCTCGCCCATCAGGTTCTTTTTGTTGTGCAGCCGCCCGGCGGTGTCGGCAATCACCACATCCAGGCCTTTGGCGGTAGCGCTCTGCACCGCGTCGAACACCACCGCCGCCGCGTCGGCGCCGTCCTGGTGGCGTACCATGGGCACGCCGGCACGCTGGGCCCAGATGTCCAGCTGCTCCACCGCCGCCGCGCGGAAGGTGTCGCCCGCCGCCAGCATCACCGTTTTGCCCTGCCCGGTGTACAGGTGGGCCAGCTTGGCAATGGAGGTGGTTTTGCCCACCCCGTTCACGCCAATAACCAATATCACCGTCGGGTGCCCGTCCAGCTCAAAAGGTGCGTCGGGCGTCAGCATCTCGGTGATGATACCCTTCAGCGCCTGCTGCACCTCCACGCCGGTTTTCAGGCGGTTGTCGCCCACCTCGGTTTTCAACCGTTCCACCAGTTCCTCGGCCACATCCGCCCCGGTGTCGGCCAAAATCAGTTGTTCTTCCAGGTCTTCGTACAGCGCATCGGTCACTTCCCCGGCGTCGAACATCTGGCTGATGGAACCAAAAATGCTGTCGCGCGTCTTCTTGAGGCCCCGCCCCAGTTTTTCAAAAAAGCCCATGCTACTCTCCTACAGTGGGTTTGATTTTAGTTTATTTGTGTATGGTTTATGGTTTATGTTTTATATTTATAATATAATGTTATGTTTATATAATCACTCACAGGCGTTTGCGTGTTGATAGCTATAAAAACTGCACTCACAGCAGTATCTGCGCTACCAAAGCGCTTACTATTATATCATATCAAACGATTGGCGCCACCAGAAACTTGCACGCAATATGCCTGCTATGCCAGGTGCCGCTGGGCGGTGCGGGCGCACTGGCACCCGCCACATTGCTACTTATTTAGGCGGGCAACGTCAGTGTGCCATATTAGCCCATTACACGTGGTGGGTGCCAGGGTGTCCGTGGCGCCCAGCGGCGCCTGGCATGGCACGGTATAAGCTACTTACCTAACCAACGTCGCATCTACCTCGCCCACGTTCAGGCGCAGCAGCTTGCTCACGCCGTCCTCCTGCATGGTCACGCCGTACAGCACGTCGGCTTCCTCCATGGTGCCGCGCCGGTGGGTGATGACAATAAACTGGGTGCGGCCCGAGATACGCCGCAAATACTGCGCAAACCGCAGGATGTTGGCGTCGTCCAGCGCGGCTTCAATCTCGTCCAGCACACAGAAGGGCGCCGGGTTCACCGCCAAAATGGCAAAGTAGATGCAGATGGCCACCAGCGCCTGCTCACCGCCGCTGAGCGCCTGCAGGTCTTTGATGATCTTGCCGGGGGGCGATACCTCGATGTTGATGCCCGATTCCAGCAGGTCGTCGGGGTCGGCCAGTGACAATACCGCCCGCCCGCCGCCGAACAGCTCAGTGAAGATGCGGCCAAAATGGCGGTTGATCTCGGCAAAGCTGGCGGCAAACATGGTGGTCATCTCGGCCGACAGCTCGGCAATCATCTTTTCCAGCCCGACCTTGCTCTCCTCCACGTCGCGCACCTGGGCCGACAGGAAAGTGAAGCGGGTGTTCACCTCTTCATACTCCTCAATGGCCGCCACATTCACATTGCCCAGCGCCCGTATCTTGCCGCGCACCTCGCCCACCCGGCGGCGCAGGTCGGTCACCGAAGTAAACTCTACTGTCAGCGCCTCGGCGTCGCCCAGGGTCAGCTCGTATTCCTCCCACAGCTGGGCGATGGTGTCGTCGTAGCGGGCCTCCAGCTGGCCCTGCTGCTCGGTGAGGCGGGCGATCTCCCGGCCCAGCTCCTCCCGCTCGGCGCCCATGTCGCGCTCGCGGCGGCGGTGCCCCTCAATGGACCCCTCCTTTTGCAGGCGCTGGCTCGTCAGTTCCTTAATCTGCGCCTCAATGGCCGCCACCTTCCCGGCGCTCTCGCTGCCGTCCCGTTCGGCGGTCTTTATCTGGGCCTCGTACGCGGTATTTTCAGCTTTCAGGCGTTCGATATTGGCCGTCAGCGCCATGCGGCGGGCCTCGCCCTCGCCGGTGCGGCTCATCAGGGTCTCAATGCTCTGGCGGTGCAGCTCGGCGTCCCGCTCGTGCCCCAGCGCGGCCAGGCGCAGCTCCGACAAATCGTTGCTCAGCGTCTCACGCTGCTGCAAAAAGCCGTCGTCGTCGCCCGAGATGGCCGCCAATTCGGCACTTAACGTGTTGATTTCAGCCGAAAGACGGGCCTGCTCCTTCTCGGCCAGCTTGCGGTCGGTGCCGGCCTTGGCGGCCTGCTCGGCCAGCTGCTCCTGCTCGGCGGCCAGGCGGGCTTTGTTGCCCAGCGCCGTCTGCAGCGCCTGCCCAATGCGGGAAAGCTCCGTCTCACAGCGAATTTTATCGCCGCCGGCGGTGATGGCCTCACTGTTGGTGGCGGTCAGCTCGGCTGTAAGCGCGTCCACCTCGGCCTTTATCTTCTCGGTGTTGTCGGCCGCCGCGCGGCGGTTGGCCTCCAGCTGGTCCATCTTGGCCTGCAGCTCCTCTATCTCCTGCTTGCGGCTGAACAACCCCGCCGACCGCGACACCGACCCGCCCGTGAACGACCCGCCGGCGTTGATGACCTGCCCGTCGCGCGTCACCACGCGGTTGCGGTAGTCCAGCGCCCGCGCCGCGCGCGAGGCCTCGCCGATGTCCTCCACCACCACAATGCGCGCCAGCAACGAGGAGACGATATGCTCATACTTGCCGTCGTAGCGCACCAGCGTTTGGGCGCTCACCGCGCCGGCGGGCAGGCGGGCGGCGTCCATCCTCTGGGGCTTCACGGTGTCCAGCGGCAGGAAGGTGGCCCGCCCGCCGCCCGTCTGCTTCAGCCAGGCCATCGCGGCCTTGGCGGCGGCCTCGCCGTCCACCACCACGTTCTGCAGCGCATAGCCCAGCGCGGTCTCAATCGCCACCTCATAACCCGGCTCCACGCTTAAAATGGTGCTCACCGGCCCAACGATGCCCCGCAGCTTGCCCTCGCGCGCGGCCTTCATCACGCTCTTCACGCTGGCCTGGAAGCCATCGAGGTTGCGCTCCAAATCGCGCAGCACAGCAATGCGGTGGGACGCCGTCTCCGCCTGGCGGGCGGTGGTCTGGCGGGCCTCCTTGGCCTCGGCCAGGGCTTTATTGCGGGCGGCCAGCTTCATGTCCAGCCCATTTTTGATGTTGTCAAGCTTGGTCAGGTTCTCATTGGTGTCGGCCAGAAACGCCTCGGTGTCGGCCTTCTGGCGCTCTAACGCTGCCACGTCGCCGTCCACGGTCTCGGCGCTCTGGGCCAGCGCGGCCACCCGCGCGGCGATGGACGCCGAGGCCGACTCGGCGCTCGCCTCGCTCACCCGCAATGCGGTGATGCGGTCGGTCATATCGGCCAGCTGGGCCTGCACCTGGCCGCGGCGCTCGCCGGTGGCCAGGCTCTTCTGCTGGATGTCGGCCAGCTGCGCCTCCAGCACGGCGATCTTCTCGCCGGTGTCGGCCAGCGCCTTCCTGGCGCGCTCGATGTCGGCCTGATGCAGCTCTATTTCCGCCGCAATCTCCCCGGCGCTCTCGCCACTCTGGGCAATCTCCTCGGCCAGGTTCTGCATATCGGCGGTGTTGCGCTCAATGTTATTGCGCAGCACGGCCACCTGCGCCCCGCGGCCGGCCTCGGCCTCCTGCAAAGCACGGATGGCCCCGTTGTAGCGCTCTATCTCCACAATGATCCGCTCAATTTCTGTGCGGATATCCTGCGTCTCTTCGTAAATCGCGTCCAGTTCGTCGCCCTTGGCGTTGTAGTCGGCCTGGGCGGTGTCAATCTTGCGCTGTTGGCCGCGCAGCGCCTCGCGGGTGGTGTGCACGGTGTCCACCCACAGCGTCACTTCCAGGCTCTTGCGCTCGGCGGCCAGCTCCAAAAAGCGCTTGGCCTTGGCGCTCTCCTTGGCCAGCGGGCCCACACGGCCTTCCAGCTCGCCCAAAATATCGCGCAGGCGCACCAAATTATCCTCGGCATGGCCCAGCCGGCGTTCGGCCTCGTTCTTGCGGTAGCGGAAGCGCGCAATGCCCGACGCCTCCTCGAATATCTCCCGCCGTTCGTCACTTTTGGCCGCCACAATCTCGGCAATGCGCCCCTGCCCGATGATGGAGTAACCGTCACGGCCCAGCCCGGTATCCAGCAGCAATTCATACACGTCGCGCAGGCGCACGCTTTGCCCGTTGATGGCGTACTCACTCTCGCCGCTGCGGTAGTATTTGCGCCCAATCGTCACTTCGTCGGCATTAACGTCCAGCCGGCGGTCGCTGTTGTCCACAATCAGCTGGATGCTGGCATAGCCCATCGCGTTGCGCTTTTGGGTACCGCCAAAAATCACGTTCTCCATCTTGCCGCCGCCGCGCAGCTGTTTTACGCTGGTCTCACCCAGCACCCAGCGTATCGCGTCGGAGATGTTGCTCTTGCCGCTGCCATTGGGCCCCACCACCGCGGTAATGCCCTTGTCGAAGCCGATTTTGGTGCGGTCGGGGAACGACTTGAAGCCCTGGATCTCCAAAGCTTTTAAATACAATCAAATTCCCCCTTGGTAAACCATTCTACATAAATCATGATCATTTAAAACACACCACGATGGTGCTAATATTTGGTAAATCCTCATAGATCTATATTATTAGGTCGTGTTGACGCAGACGAACAATTATGATACAAAAAGAGCATGAAAATGCTAAAAAGGCACTACAAACAAATTGAACATATGTTCCCTAAACAGCGGGGCAACGTAGCCTATAGCAACTTG
>JAAYCI010000073.1 GCA_012729855.1 Oscillospiraceae bacterium | reverse complement strand
CATATACTCGATAACCTTTTGCTTGAATTCACCCGTATATCGCTTATTCGGTACGCCTTTGGGCATGAAAATGCACCCCTTCCATTAAACAGTTTATCACACTGTCTAACTTTTGGGGTGCACTTCAGCAAGGCCGTGGCAGGCGGTTTGGGTCACTCATCCGGCAACCGCAAAAGGGGCCGGTGGTCACAGCTTGTGCTCAATATCGGGGCTCAGCTCGCCCAGGTCGGTGCCCTCGGGCAGGCGGGTGTCCGGGTCGCGTATATCGGGCGCGCCGGGCTTTGTCTGCGAGGGGTCGGCCGTGGGCGGGTCGGGGTCGTAGGTCTCATAATAGGGCTTCTTTTCAGGTTTTTCTTCCTCTTTGCGCACCGGCTTTTTGCCAAAGGGGCTCTCGCTGCCGGGCTTGGGCGGCCAGGGCACACGCGCGTTGGGGTCGTATTCGGGGAAATCCACCATCTTGTCTTTGTCGGCCATGGGGTCAACTCCTCTCATTCCGGCCAGGCGCCGGGGGGTTGCTGTTTGATAATTTCATCATAGCATTCCCCGGTGGCCAATTCAAGGGGATATTGGCGAAGCGGCGGCGCGCCCGGCAGCCCGTTTGCCGCCCTGCAAAGCGGTATTTAAAAGGTTTTACTTCCCTTGGGTAGCACCCAGATGCTATACTGATGTACAATGGCGGAAAGCAGGGCGGCGTTTGTGGGCACACACAGGCCGGCCCGCCGCCGGCAGCACCGGGCAACCGCCCGCACAGGAGGAACGCATTTTTATGAAAAAAAGCAGAAGGGCGATTGTGTGGGGGGCCTTGCTGGTACTGATTGCCGCGCTTATTGTGGGCAGCCAGATCTTCTCCTTCAACACCATAAACGTCTGGACCATCATCGCCACCATCATGGCAGTCTACATTCTGGTCGAGAGCGTTCTCAGCCGCAATTTCCTGCTGATATGCCTGGCGCTGGCCACCCTGTACCTGCTGTACATCACCCCGCTCAGCCTGCCCGTGGTCAGCCCGTGGTACCTGTTTCTGGGCGCCGTGGTGGCCGGCATCGGGCTTACCATGATGTTCCGCCGGCGGCCGGCCAAGCACCTGCGGTTTTTGCCCCACCCGGCCATCCTCAAAGCCGGGCACCTGGACGAAACCCAGCCCACCCTGAACGTGAACTTCTCCACCAGCCAGCTTACCCTGCATGCCGACGCCATGCACAGCGGCCAGTTTGTCATCTTTTTTGGCGCGCTGCACCTGGACCTTACCCAGGCCGAGCTGGCCGACGACAAGGCCGAGGTCTGGGTCGACAGCAACTTCAGCTCCCTCAAGCTCACCGTCCCGCGCGACTGGCGTGTTATCGACAACCTCACCGTGATGATGGGCACGGCCAACGTACACGCCGAGCAGGCCGTTGTCGACGACGACTCGCCGCAGTTCATCCTTTCCGGCAGCGTCAGCTTTGGCTCGGTAAAGGTGGAGTATATCTGAGTGCCGCCAAACCACAAACAAACCCGCGGGATGCCACAGGGCAAACCGCGGGTTTTTCATAGGGTTGGCAGGCAAGGCGCCACGCTCAAAAAATGTTGTCCAGCACCACCAGATCCTGCGGGCGGGCGCGCCGCAATTCGCCCAGAAAGGCCGCCAGCGGCTCGCTGGGGTTTTCCTTTAGCCAGTGGAACCCAATGTCTATAGGCGTATCCACCGCAAAGAAGCGGTACTGCGGGCTGCCGGCCAGCGGCACCGCCAGCGGCACCGTGTAAGAGCAGCCCAGGTGGGTGTCCACCGCCGCCAGCACCGACTCCATGTTGGGGTAGTACACCAGGCTCATGTCCCAGCCGTTGGTGCGCAGCAAATCATTCATGTAGGTGGTGGAGTTGGGGCGGTGTTCGTCGCTGAAGGCAAACATGTTCATGGGGCCAAGCTCGTGCACCGTTTGGGCATTCGCGGCCGCCGGGTGGGTGCTGGACACCCTTATGATGCCCGGCACCGAGAAGGGGATCAGGCTGGCAAACCGGCCCTGCATGCCCCAGGGGTAGCCATGCGGCATGCCCCGCACCACCACGTCCAGTGTGCCCTCGGCCAGCCGCTCGGCCAGCGCAAAAAAGCTGAACTTCTGTATCTCCAGCTGCACATGGGGGTACTGCCGGCAAAACTGCTCCAAAATGGGCATGCGCTCTATCTGCCAGCCGCTGGTAAGGCCCAGGCGCAGGCGGCCGTGCACATCTTTTGCCATCACCTTGGCGGCGTCCAGCCCGGCGTCCCACTGGGCCTGAAACCCCTGCAAAAGGCCATAGAGGTAGGCCCCCTGCTGCGTAAGCGCCACCTTGCGGGCCGCGCGGGTAAACAGCGGGAAACCCCATGCCTTTTCCAGCGCCAGCACATAGCGGCTTACCGTGGGCTGTGTGACGAACAACAGCTGTGCCGCCCGGCTGAAGCTGCCGGTTTGGGCCACGGCGCAAAAGCATCGGAAGGACATCTCCAGCATAGCGTCACCCCCCTTAGAGCCAGCTTACTATCTCTGAGCGAGCGGCAAATTGTATACCGTTGGTGGGAAGTTTCTTTCTATATGAGCGCCAGATCGCCCTTTATGGGCATGCACGCACGGCGCCCGTACAGTATGCCACAAACAGGCTGCCCCGCAGCCGCTCAGGCATCGCGGATGTCGGCCACTTCCTGGAAGGTTTTGCGGGGGCGGGGCTCGGGGGCCTCGTCGGGGTAGCCCAGCGGGCTCACCGTTACCACCACCGCGCCGGCGGGCAGGCCCAGCACCTCGGCCACCGCGTCGGCGCGGAAGTTGGCCAGCCAGCAGGTGCCCAGGCCCAGTTCGGTGGCTTTCAGCATCATCAGGGTCATGGCAATGGCGCCGTCCACCGAGGGGCTGCTGCGCCCACAGGTCATCATGCGTTCCTCGGGGAACCACACCACCAGCACGGCGGGCGCCTCACCCACATACTTTTGGCCATTGCAGGCCTCCATCAGCTTTTCGCGGGTGCCGGCATTTTGCACCACCGTGAAGTGCCAGTTCTGGTAGTTGTGGCTGGACGGCCCCAGCCGGGCGGTCTCCAAAATCTGCTGCAGGGCCTCGGGCGGCACCGGCTTGCTTTGGTAGCGGCGAATGCTGCGCCGGCTGCGGACGATCTCGTCAAAGGTCATGTCTCATGCCTCCTTGTTGTGTTGGTCGTCACTTAAGGCCTCGGGCAAGGGCGGCAGCTTTTCAGCCACCCAGCTTTGCCCGCGCGGGCCTATCAGGTACAGTGTAAGCTTGTTGCCGGCAGTGGCCGTGGCGTCAAAACGCACCTGGTGGCCGGTGTCCAGCCCGGGGTAATAAAACTTGCGCTGGGCGGCGCTGGCGTAGGCCACCCCGTCGCTTAGCGTGTAGCACAGTGTGGCGGGCTTCAGGCTGCCGTCGGCCAGGCGGGCGGGCACCAGTTCCTCGCCGGCCTCGTCCAGCATGCGCAGGGTGCCCTCCTCAAACACAATGCTGGCGTGCCGCCGCCGCGGGGCGTCGGTGCCGCCGCCCCGGGGGCCGGGCTGCAAAAACAGCGCGATGCCGGTATAAATCTCGCGAAAGCGGGACAGTGGGATCTCCCGCCGCACGGCGGCGCTGGCCGGGGCCATCGGGTCGTGGATGACCACATACTCCTGGTTCTCCCGCTGCACAAAGCCGCACACCGCCACCAAATGCCCCGAGCTGCTATGGGTGGCGCCCTCCAGCACCGGCAGCAGCGCGCCCGCGCCCGCCTCGGGCGCGCCGTCCTCGGCCAGGCCCGGCGCGCGGTAGCGCACCCGCGCGCCCAGCGCGCGGCCCTGCCATATCTCGCGGCGCAGCGCCCCAAGCCCGGCGTAGGTTACCGTGCAGGCAAAGCCGTACACCCCGGCCGCCGCGCACAAAAACGAGAGGTTGCCGTAGTGCCCGGCGCCAAAGTCGTACACCAGGCGGGCCACCTCCTCGGGCAGCAGGTCGCGGCCCCAGCGGTTCATCAGCATGGTCAGGCTTGTCAGGCTGGCGTTGCGCCCGGCAATGGCGGGGTCGCGGTTCAGGCAGGAGTAAGCCGGCAGCTCCAGCACCCGCGCAAAGGCCGGGGCGCCCTGCCCCAGCTGTTTTATGGCATTGGTAGCCACCGCCAGCCGGTATACCCGGGGGCTGTGCTGGGTGTCCTCGGTGGCCAGCACCACGCGCAGCTGGGCCATGGTGGCGGCGGGCATGCCGTCCAGCACCGACAGCGTGCCCCGCTCCACCTGGGCCAGGTCCCCGGTCTCGGGCGCCGGGGTGGCATGGTCGATATATGGGCTCCACACCCCAAAGCTGAACCAGCGGCTCCACTTGCCCTCCACGCTCAGCCGCACCTGCATCTCCACCGTGGTGCCGGGCGGGGTGTCGGCGTTCCAGCTGGGCATCAGGCTGAAAAACGCCTCCGAGTGGAAAGCCACGCTGGTGTAAACGCCCCGCTCGGCATGGCGGCCGGCACGGCGCCCCAGCTGGATGCTGCCGTTTTCCACGGCGGTATTCTCAAAAATGCCGGGGGCGAAATCTGTCACCTTATGCAGTTCAAAAAACTGTCCCGCCATCTTGCACCTTCTTTGGGTATTTGTTATGCTGGATTTAGCTATCCAGTTCAATTGCAGCCCCAAATTTTGGGGAATTTATACAGAATGCGCCGCACACGGCCCCTTCAGGTTTTTATATATCTTTTAGTCTAAGCCAGCCGCCCGCGCCTGTCAAGCAATTGGCTGCACCCCTGAAAGGAGGCTGCAACATGGCCTTTCTGGAAAGCCTGCCCCCGCTGGCCCTGGCGGCCTTTGGTACCGGCTTCACCTTTTTGATGACCGCCCTGGGCGCGGCCACCGTGTTTTTGATACGCGGCGCCCCCAAGCCTCGCCTGCAGCAGATTTTTTTGGGCTTTGCCGCCGGCGTGATGATTGCCGCCAGCGTGTGGAGCCTGCTGATTCCCGCCATTGAAATGGGCGAGGCGCAGGGCCTGCCCGGCTGGCTGCCGGCCGCCGGCGGCTTTGCGCTGGGCGTGCTGTTTTTGCTGCTGCTGGACGTCATCATCCCCCACCTGCACCCCGGCAGTAAAGAGGCCGAGGGCCCCAAAACCAAACTGCCCAGCTCCACCCTGCTGGTGCTGGCGGTCACGCTGCACAACATTCCCGAGGGGATGGCCGTGGGCCTGGCGTGCGCGGCGGCGGCCAGCGGGGCCGGGTCGGTGCCGGCGGCGCTGGCGCTGTGCATTGGCATGGGGCTGCAAAACTTCCCCGAGGGCGCCGCCGTGGCGCTGCCGCTGAAGCAGGAGGGCTTTTCCACCCGCAAATCCTTTGTTTACGGCGCGCTGTCCGGCCTGGTGGAGCCACTGGGCGGCCTTTTGGCCGTGCTGCTGGCCGGGGGCATCGTGTGGCTCATGCCCTGGTTTTTGGCCTTTGCCGCCGGCGCCATGATGTACGTCGTCGTGGAAGAGCTCATCCCCGAAGCCCACCTGGGCGAACACTCCAATATCGGCACCATTGGCGCGCTGGCCGGCTTTCTGGTGATGATGGTGCTGGATGTGGCGCTTGGCTGAACCCCAATAGAAGGAGGCCCCCCATGCAACCGGTGGCAATAGACCATTTCAAACACTACCAGTTCCCCGCCAACCTGCGCAGCAACGGCGCCGGCGCGGTAACTTTTGTAACCAAACGCGCCAACCTGCGGCAGGACCGCTACGACAGCCGCCTGTGGCTGTGGCAGAACGGCACCCTCCAGGCGCTTACCGCCTGGGGCGAGCTGGACAATTACTGGTGGCAGGATGAAACCACCCTGCTGCTGGCCCGCCCCGGTGATGATACCGACCGCGCCCGGCGGGCAAAGGGCCTGCCCCGCACCGTGCTGCAGCGCCTTTCGCTGAACACCCCGGGCGAAGCCGAGGACTTCCTGCGGCTGGACCTGGACGTGGAGAACATCGAGTGCCTGCCCGGCGGCCGGCTGCTGCTGGTGGCCGTATACAGCGCCAGGGTGGAAGCCGCCCTGGCCGAGGCCGGCGACGACACCGACCGCGCCACCGAACTGCTGAAGCAGCAGGCCGACTACGAGGTGATCACCGAGCTGCCCGTGTGGGACAACGGCGAGGGCTTCTCCAGCGGGCGGCGGCGCCGGCTATACCTGTGGGACGCCGGCACCCTTACCCCGCTGACAGACACGCTGACCAACGTGGAGGGCCTGTGGGCAGCGCCGTCCGGCAGCGAAGCTTTCTTTGTGGCGCGCACCTTTGACGCCGTATACCCGATACACAACCGCCTGATGCGGCTGGACCTTGTCACCCTCGCCATGCAAGACATCGGCCTGCCCGCTCCCTTCCGGCACGACTTCGCCCTGCCGCTGCCAAGCGGCGCCCTGCTGGTGTCCGGCACCAACAACGCCCGCTACGGCGTGAACCAGAACCCCAGCTTTTACCGGCTGGAGGCCGGCACCCACACGCCCGCCCTGCTGGACGACGCCGGCCTGTACGACAACTGGAGCAGCGTGCTTTCCGACCTTTCCATGGCCGGGCCGGGCAGCCACTACGCGCAGGGGCAGGCCGGCCACTGGGTATGCACCGTGGGCCACAGCGCCCACCTGATGCGCATCGACGCCGGCACCGGGGCAATCGCTCAAATAACGCAGCAGCCCGGCGCCGTGCAGGAGGTTGTGTTTGATGGCACGGCGCATTATGCCATCGCCCTGCGCGGGCTGGGCGGCCCTGAGCTTTACCGGGTGGATGACGCCGGCGGCGAGACCCGCCTGACCGAGCTGAATACCGCCATTGAGCAGTTATACACCCTGGCCGCCCCGCAGCCGCTGGCCTTCACCAATGCCGAGGGCACCGAGATACGCGGCTGGGTGCTGAAGCCCCCCGGCCTGAAAGACGGCCGGCGCTGCCCCGCCATTTTAAGCATCCACGGCGGCCCCAAGTGCGCCTTTGGCCCGGTCGTCTTTCACGAGATGCAGCACTGGGCGGCGCGGGGCTGGGCGGTGCTTTACTGCAACCCCACCGGCGCCGACGGCCGGGGCGACGCCTTTGCCGACATCCGCGGGCGCCTGGGCACCGTGGACTACACCGACCTGATGGGCTTTACCGACGCCGCGCTGGCCGCCCACCCCTGGATAGACCCCGCCCGCCTGGCCGTCACCGGCGGCTCCTACGGCGGCTTTATGACCAACTGGGTTGTGGGGCACACCACCCGCTTTGTCTGCGCGGCCTCGCAGCGCAGCATTGCCAGCTGGGGCACCATGGCCCTCAGCTCCGACATTGGCTGGTACTTCGAGCCCGACCAGTGCGCGGCCGACCTTTTGGACGACCCCGCCGCCGTGTGGCGGCAAAGCCCGCTAAAGTATGCCAACAACGTAACTACCCCCACGCTGCTGCTGCACAGCGACGAGGACTACCGCTGCCCCTGGTGGGAGGCGCTGCAGTTCTTCACCGCGCTGCGGCGCAATGGCGTGGAGACCCGGCTGGTGCTCTTCCGCGGTGAAAACCACGAGCTGAGCCGCCGCGGCAAGCCCAGCCACCGCATCCGCCGCCTGCAGGAGCTGGACGACTGGTTCACCCGCTGGCTGGACGCCTAGCCGTGTTACCGGCCGGCACAAACAGGAAAATTTGCGCCCGGGCAGTGCACCGGCACAGCTCTCTTGGATGTATGGGTACGCGTTTTCCCAACTGGCCAGCGTATGAAGATACTCCACCGACATACGGCATGCTTTCAATGGCAGACGAGACAGGAGGCCGCCCGTGCCCACACAACTGACAGCCGACTGGGTGCGGCAGCACCTGCCCACCCGCCCGCCAAACGCCCACAAGGGCACCTTTGGCACCCTGCAAATAGTGGCCGGCAGCCGGCGCTACCGGGGCGCCGCCGCACTGGCGGCGGAAGGCGCGCTGCGCGCCGGCACCGGCGTTGTGCAGCTGGCGGCCATAGAGCCGGTGTGTGCCGCCGTGGCCGCCCGCCTGCCCTGCTGTACCTTCCTGCCGGTGGCACAGGGCCCCGTCGGCGGCATTGCAGCCGCCGCACTGCCCGATATCCTGGCCGAAAAGGCCACGGCCGTGCTGGCCGGCTGCGGCATGGGCAACACGGCCGATACCGCCGCCCTGGTGGGTGGCCTGCTGGCCCAAAGCCCCCACCCGCTGGTGCTGGACGCCGACGCCCTGAACGCCCTGGCCGCCGCCAGTGCCAGCCGCCAAAGCCTGTTTCCCCCGTTGCCCGCAGGGCGCGGAGAAATCATCCTGACGTCTCACATTGGCGAAATGGCCCGCCTGTGCGGGCAAAGCACCGAGGCCATCCTGAAAGACCAGCCGGGTATTGCCCAAAGCTTTGCCCGCCGGCACGGCTGCACCGTGGTGCTGAAAAGCCATGTCACCGTGGTGGCCGCGCCAAGCGGCGCCCTGCTGGTGAACAACACCGCCGGCAACGCGGGCCTTGCCAAGGGCGGCAGCGGTGACGTGCTGGCCGGCATCATCGCGGGCCTGCTGGCCCAGGGCCTGCCCGCACAGGCCGCCGCCGGCGCCGGTGTGTGGCTGCATGCCACCGCGGCCGACGCCGCCGCCAGGGAGACCGGCCAGGCGGCGCTCTCCCCGGCAGACCTGCCGCACCACTTGGCACAGGTGCTGCTGGCGCTGGGGCACTGACAATACGCAAAAGCACCGGCGCTGCCAATGGTTTGGCAGCGCCGGTGCTTTTGTGGTATGATATGGTCAAACCGCTTGAAAACCGAAACGGTTATCAAGACGGCAGGCGAAGCCTGTCAGCACACCCTGCCGGGTGTGCGTTTGACTATGAACGGCAACCAAACCGCCCTGCGGGCGGTTTGGCGCGATTCTCTCGCGCGGCTTCAAAACCGTATCGGTTTTGAAGTGGTTTTAGTATAAATGCATTATTGATTTGGCCGCCGCTTTAACGGCCGGCCTTTAAAACCCGGAGGAACACCCATGCATTCTGGCAAAGCATTGCGGCGGCTGCCGCTGAAAGGCGCCGACAACACCCGCGACCTGGGCGGCTACCCCTGCGCGGCGGGCAGCACGCGCTGGGGCGTGTTTTTGCGCTCCGACAACCCCGGCGGCCTGACAGCCGACGACATGGACCGCCTGCGCCGCTACGGCGTGCGCGACGCCATAGACCTGCGCAGCGACGACGAGTGCGCCGCCCGCCCCTCGCCCCTCACCTTTGCCAACGGCTTTGGCGGCCACCACGTGCCCCTGCTGGACAACATCCACTCGTCCAACTTCGAGGGTGACCTGCCCGGCTCGATGTCCGGGCTTTACATCTCCCTGCTGGACAACGCCGGCAAAGACATTTTGCGCATCTTTCAGGTGCTGGCCGCCGCCAAGGGCGGGGTGTTCTTCCACTGCGCCGTGGGAAAGGACCGCACCGGCGTGGTGGCCATGCTGCTGCTGCAGCTGGCCGGCGTGGCCGACGCCGACATCGTGGCCGACTACGCCGTGAGCGAAATTTACATGCGGGAGTTTGTGGACAAGTACTCCCAGGGCGTCATGGGGGCCGAGGTGCCCCTGCACGTGCTGCGCAGCATCCCCGACAGCATGTGGCGGGTGCTGGAGCACCTGCACAACACCCACGGCGGCGCCGAGGCCTATCTGCGCAAGCAGGGCCTGTCCGCCGCCGAGATCGGCGCCATCCGCGACCGCTTTGTGGAGCGCTGGACCTGGGACTGACACCCAAAATGCCGCCACCCTTATGCACATCACGTCTGTGCAGCTGTAGGCGGTCAGGCCAGTGCATTTACAACACTTATTCAGCGGGGTGCCTTTCAGGCGCCCCGCTTTTTCACCAATATGGCGTAGGTGCCCTCCTGCACCACTTGGCCCCGCTGGTTCACAATACTGCGCCGCAGCACCACCTTGGCGCTGCCGCTTTCGGGGCGGGCGTCCACGGCCTCGGCTATCTCCACATCCACGTGGATGGTATCGCCAATGACCACCGGCTTTTTGAACTTGTGCTGCTCCACGCTCGTCAGCGCGGTAATGGCCTCCGTAATGCCCATATAATACGCGCTGCGGGTAATCAGCCCGTTGCTGATGGACATGACCAGCATGCCGTGGGCCATGCGCTGGCCGGCAATGGAGTTTTTGGCAACCTCGGCGTTGGTGTGAATCAGGTTGTAGTCGCCTGTCAGGCCCGCAAAGGCCACAATGTCGGCCTCGGTGATGGTGCGGCCCACCGTCTGGAAGGTGTCGCCCACCTGGATGTCCTCAAAATACATTTTCCGGGGCAGTTCCATAGAATAAACACTCCTTTACCGTAATATGCGTACTTCGGTTAAAACTCCAGCGCCACTTCCAGGCCCACAGGGCAATGGTCGCTGCCGGTCACCTCGGGGTAGATGAAGCTGTCCTCCACCTTGTCCATCAGCCGGCTGGACACAATAAAATAATCGATGCGCCAGCCGGTGTTGTTGGCGCGGGCGTTGCCGCGGTAGCTCCACCAGGTGTAGGCGCCGGCGCGGTCGGGGTACAGCGCGCGGAAGGTATCGGTGAAGCCGCTGGCCAACAGCTGGGTCATCTTGGCGCGCTCTTCGTCCGAAAAGCCGGCATGGCCCCGGTTGGGGCCCGGGTTTTTAATGTCTATCTCGTTGTGGGCCACGTTCAAGTCACCGCAATAGATCACCGGCTTTTGGGCGTCCAGGCCCATCAGATAGTCGCGCAAATCGTCCTCCCAGCGGGTGCGGTAGCCAATGCGCTTCAGCTCGGCCTGGGCGTTGGGCGTGTAGACGTTCACATAGTAAAAGCCGGGGTACTCCAGCGTGATGGCCCGGCCCTCGGCTTCGTGGTCGGGCAGGCCGATGCCGTAACGCACCGCCAGCGGCTCTTTTTTGGTGAACACCGCCGTGCCGGAATAGCCCTTGCGCTCGGCGCTGTTCCAGTATTGAAAATAGCCCTCCGGCGCAAACTCCGCCTGGCCGGGCTGCATTTTTGTCTCCTGCAGGCCAAAGATATCGGCCCCAAACTGGGCAAAGGTGCCCTCAAAGCCGTTCTTAAGCGCCGCGCGGAAGCCGTTCACATTCCAGCTGATCAAACGCATACTGTATCGCCCCTTTCCGTTTTTCCAGCATACCACACCCACCCGCAAAAATACAGGGGCCGGCACACCCTTGCGTCTGCCCTGAAAGCCGGGTACAATATTGGTACACCTTCCCATTGCCCCAACGCACGGAGGACACACCCATGCTGAATGATATACGCACCGAAGCGCGCGCCGCCATGGAGGCCCTGCTGGCCGCTGCCCGCCCCGAGCCGGGCGCGCTGGTGGTGGTAGGCTGCAGCACCAGCGAGGTGGCCGGCCACAAAATAGGCACCGTGCCCGGCCCCGAGATTGCCGCCGCCCTGCTGGAGGGTATGCTGCCGCCCCTGCAGGCCGCCGGCCTTTACCTGGCCGCCCAGTGCTGCGAGCATCTGGGCCGGGCGCTCATTGTGGAGCAAGCCGCCTGGCAGGCCCACCGGTTGGAGCGGGTGAACGCCATTCCGCAGCCCAAGGCGGGCGGCTCGTTCGCCACGGCGGCCTGGGGCATGTTTGCGCAGCCTGTGGCCGTGGCGGCCATTCAGGCCGCGGCCGGGCTGGACATTGGCCACACCCTCATTGGCATGCACCTGCGGCCGGTGGTGGTGCCGGTGCGCCTGGGGCAAAAGGCCATCGGCCAGGCGCCGCTGGTGGCCGCCCGCACCCGCCCGCGTTTTGTGGGCGGCGCCCGCGCCATTTACGATGAAACCCTGATGTGACGGAAAACTTCTACAGGAGAGATCCCTTTTTATGAGAGACATACGCCTGATTGGGCTGGACCTGGACGGCACGGCCCTCAACTCCCAAAAAGAAATGACCCCCGCCGTGCAGGCGGCCATTGCCCGCGCCATAGCCGCCGGGGTGGCCGTGCTGCCCGCCACCGGCCGGGCGCTGGGGGGCATTCCGCAGGCGTTTCTGGGCATTCCCGGCGTGCGCTACGCATTGGCCTCCAACGGCGCCATGGTATACGACGTGATCGAAAACAAAACCCTGCTGGCCGACTGCTTCACCAAAGAAACCGCCCTGGCCCTGCTGGCGCAGTGCGAGGGCTACAGCCTGTTGTCCATCGCGGCCTTTGTAAACGGCGAAGCCTACGCCGAAAAGGTGGATGCCGATGGCCTGCGCCAGCATTACTCGGCCGAGATGGTGGCGCATCTGGTGCTCACCCGCCAAAAGGTGCCCAGCCTGCGGGCACTGATAGAAACCAGCCCCCACCCGGTGGAGAAGTTCTCGCTGGTGGTGGACGACAAAGCCCGCCGCAAGCTGGCCATGCAGGCGCTGGCCGAACGGGGCGACTGCACGGTTACCTCCTCCATGCCCTACAACCTGGAGCTGAACACCGCCACCGCCAACAAGGGCCGCGCCCTGCTACAGCTGGGCAGCCTGCTGGGCCTGCAGGCCGCCCAGGTGATGGCCATGGGCGACAGCCTGAACGACCTGGACATGCTGAACATGGCCGGCTACGCCGTGGCCATGGCCGATGCCCGCCCCGAAGTGCTGGCCGCCGCCGACGCCGTAACCACCACCAGCGACGAAGACGGCGTGGCCCGCGCCATCAACGCCGTGCTGGACGGGCAGCCGTTGTAGCCGCTAGCCTTCCCTATACACAAACAAAAATCACTGCCGGAAGATAGCATTCCGACAGCGGTTTTTTTATTGGCTAACTCCCTGCGTTGGCCGGCGTGTGCGTCTGCCCGCTGGCGGCACTGCAATGCCTGCCACGCGTAATGGGCCAACACGGCACACTTACGTTGCCCGCCAAGATAAGTAGCAATGTGGCTGGCATCGCAGCACCGCCACCGAACAGCCGCACCCACCGGCCAAGGGAACACTGATAATTATTCTGTCCGGTCTTGATCTTCATTTGTATCGCGTAGCTGTTTAGCGGCCGCGAATGTCGCCAACCGTCCCGTCTCGCCCGTAAGCCTCAAACCTCCGCCGCGCCAAAAAAGAGGTATTGGCCTCATTTTTCCTCTTTCGGCGCCATATCCTCGCTGTACACCCGCCAGGCGCTCTTGCCCGCCCGCTTGGCATGGTACATCGCAATGTCGGCATACTTGATAAGCACGTGGAAGTTGTCGCTGTGGTAGGGGTACAGCGCCACGCCAATGCTAAGCCCCACGCCATACTGCTTCACATGCCGGTCGTCCATCATCTGCGCTTTAAAGTCGGCCAGCAGCTTTTCGGCGGCTTCGGCGGCCTGCTGCTCGGTCTCAATGCCAAAGTTTATCTGGATGAACTCATCGCCGCCCACCCGGGCCGCAATGTTCAGCACCCCGGGCGCCGGGCGGAAAGCCATCGCCCCGTCGGACGCGCCGGCCAAAAACGCGCCTATCGTGCGCAGCAGCGCGTCGCCTGCGTCGTGCCCGGCGTTATCGTTCACGGTTTTAAAGTTGTCCAGGTCTACAAAAAACAGCGCGAAGGGTGTTTTGCGGCGGCCGTGGGTAATCTCCTCCAGGTACTCCAGCAGGTACTGGCGGTTGGGCAGGCCGGTCACGGTGTCGTAGTGGGCCATGCGCTGCAGCTGCTTTTGCAGGCGGCGCAGCTTGCCGGAAAGCACCCCCACCACCACCACCAGCGCGGCCATGGCCACACCCAGCACCACCACCAGCAGAATGGTGTTGCGTATGGCGGCCTCCTCGCTTTGGGCCAGGTAGGTGTCCTCTATATCGGCACTCACAATGCCCACCACAGCGCCGTCCTGCCATATGGGCACCGCGCCGGTGTTGAAGCTGCCGTAAATGTCGTCCACGTTCATCACGTCGGCGGCTTCCTGCCCGGCAAACGCCTGCGCGTGCACATCCGACAGCGCATACGGGATGAAGATTTCCTCGTCCTTGGGGTCGGTATCATACACAAAATAGGGCACGCCGTCTATCATCTTCAGCGCGTAGATATATTCCGCGCCCACCTCGCGGGCCAGCATCCGCAAGCGGGCCAGCGTTTCGTCATAGGCTTCGCTGTCCGCCTCCACGTCCGCCACGCTGTTGTAGCTTACAAAAGCGTCGGTGTCTATAATCTCCCGCGCGGCCACCGAGATGGACACCAGCTGCGACTTGACGCTGGCCTCCAGAATGGCCCGCATGTCGGCAATGTTCTTCACGTTCATAAACACCACAATGGCCATAATGACAAGGCAAAAGATGCCCGCCACCAAAAGGGCGGCGGCGCGGGTGTGGTTTTTTTTCACGGTAGGCGCCGTTTGCGGCATGGTCACGTCCCCTCTCCGGGCATCAGGCTGGCAGGGCCTTGTTACCCCCTTTATAGCACATCGCCATAAAGGGGGCAAGAATATTTTGCCGAACAGGTGACGGGTATGCCCCCCAGATGGTATAATGAGGCAGTATGACCCAACCTGCACCTGGCAAACAAAGAATGGAGGAAGCACCAATGAAAGTTTTTTGTGTTGAAAAAGACAAATCCCTGAGCGTGCGCGACATTCCAATGCCCACGTACAACGAATCGCAAGTGCTGGTGAAAACCGTGGCCTGCGGCGTGTGCGGCAGCGACGTGAAGATCATGCACCAGGACCTGCCCGCCTACTACCCCTGGATGACCTACCCGGTGATGATGGGCCACGAGGGCGTGGGCCAGGTGGTGGAAGTGGGCTCCAAGGTAACCAAGTACAAAGTGGGCGACTATGTGCTGGGCGCCACCAACCCCCAGCTGCCCGAGCTGGGCCTGGCTTCCTTCGCCGGCGGCATGGCCGAATACACCATCGCCACCGACCCCACCAACTGGGACGTGGAAAAATACGGCCCCATCCGCGGCTACGGCCGGCAGCAGCCGGTGCTGCCCAAATGGATAGACCCGGTGGACGGCACCATGGTGTTCACCCTGCGCGAGATTCTGGCCGCCGTATACACCTTTGGCATGAAGGTGGGCAACAATGTGTGCGTTTTCGGCTGCGGGCCGGTGGGCCTCACCTTCATCAAATACTTCAGCCTGATGGGCCTTAGCCCCATCATTGCGCTGGATATCATAGACTCCAAAAAAGAGGAAGCGCTGGAGGCCGGCGCCGACTATTTCATCAACAGCAGCGACGACAGCTACATTGAAAAAATCAAGGAGATTCTGCCCCTGGGCGCCGAGTACATGGTGGACGCCGTGGGCGTGCCCGACCTGATCAATAAAGCGATGTTCTACCTGCAGAACACCGGCAAAATGTGCATTTATGGCGTGCCGGCCGCCCACGAGATGACCCTGAACTGGGACCACGCCCCGGTAAACTGGCAGCTGTTGTTCCAGCAGGATCCCATCCCCGACGATGTGGGCCTGCCCTATGGCCAGGTGCTGGGCTGGCTGAAGAACGGCGCGCTGGACCTGAAGGATTTCATCTCCGATTACTTCGACTTCAAGGATGTCATCGACATCTACAAGCGTTTTGAGAAGAAGGAGTTCTCCAAGAAGGTCATCATCAAATTCTAAGGCACTTTGCCCGCTGCCTGTGTGGCGAAACGCGCCGCACGGGCAGCGGGGATTTTTCTTTGGCGCAGTGGCAACCCGCTTAACAATCCACATGTAAACACCGGAATGGAGGCAGCGGCGATGAAAGTTTTTTGTGTTGAGAAGGATAAATCCCTGAGTGTACGCGAAGTACCCATGCCCAAAATAAACGAGTGCCAGGTGCTGACCGAAACCATTGCCTGCGGCATTTGCGGCAGCGACGTGAAGCTGATGCACCAGGACATCACCACCACCTTTTACCCCTGGCTTACCTACCCGCTGATGATGGGCCACGAGGGCGTGGGCCGCGTGGTGGAGGTGGGCAGCAAAGTGCAGCGCTACAAGGTGGGCGACATTGTGCTGGCCCCGCGCAACAACCCCATGGAGGGCCTGGGCAGCTTTGCCGGCGCCATGGCCGAGTATGGCATTGTGAACGATAGCTCGGTGTGGGACGTGGCCAAATACGGCCCCATACGCAGCATGAAGAACGTGAACCCCGTGCTGCCCAAAGACATAGACCCGGTGGACGCGGTGATGATCTTCACCCTGCGCGAAATTTTGGCCGCGGTATATACCTTTGGCATGTCGGCCGGCAACAGCGTGGTGGTGTTTGGCTGCGGGCCGGTGGGCCTCACCTTTATCAAGTATTTCAGCCTGATGGGCCTTGGGCCCATTATTGCGCTGGATATTCTGGATACCAAAAAGGAAGAGGCGATGGCCGCCGGCGCCGACTATTTCATCAACAGCAGGGACGACAGCTATATTGAGAAGATTTTGGAGATAGTGCCCGAGCGCGTGGAGTATATGGTGGACGCGGTGGGCGTGCCCGATTTGATAAACAAGGCGATGTACTACCTGCAAAACACCGGCAGAATGTGTATTTACGGCGTACCACCCAAGCAGGAGATGCAGCTGAACTGGGTAGACGCACCCATCAACTGGCAGGTGTTCTTCCAGCAGGACCCCCGCCCGGACGATTTGGTGGTGCCCTACTACCAGGTGATGGGCTGGCTGAAAAACAACGCGCTGGACCTGAAGGACTTCATTTCCGACTACTTCGACTTCAAGGATGTCATCGACATCTACACACGCTTTGAGAAGAAAGAGTTTTCCAAAAAGGTTATCATCAAGTTTTAGGCATTCAAGCCAACTACTGGAGGCGAACACACTTGAACACCATTGAAGAACTGCGCACCTATTTTGGCCAAGACCATTTTGCCTTTGCGCAGGGCATAGAGATAGCCGACGTGCAGCCCGACTTTGCCACCTGCACGGTGGCGCTGCGCAAAACCCACCTGAACGCGCTGGGCGTGGTGCAGGGGGGCATGGTGTTCACCCTGGCCGATTTCGCCTTCGCGGTGGCCTCCAACAGCCAGCAGTACGGCTGCGTCACCGTCAACAGCAGCATCAACTTTCTGCGGGCGGCCTCGGGCAGCCGCATGGACGCCACCGCCCGGCAAATCAGCCGCAGCAAGCGCATTTGCGTGTACGAGGTGAGCGTGTACGACGAAAACAGCGAGACGGTGGCCACTGCCACCATGACCGGCTATATCAAAACCCTGAAAAACGGCAAGGGCTAAGCTGCCTGCGCAAAGCCCCGGCCTGGAAAAGCAGGCCACCGTGGCGGCAAATACGCCGGGGTGGCCTGCTGCGTGTTTATGTGGTCTTAAAGACATCAGGAGGGAACGACCCATGGCAACACCCAAGTATATCCATATCAACGATAAGGACAACGCGGTTATTGCGCTGGCCGGGCTGAAAAAGGGCGAGGTGCTGGAGGTGGACGGCGAGGCCATCACCGCCCGCGACGACATCCCCCAAAGCCACAAGATGGCCATCGCCGACATTCCCGAGGGCGCGCCGGTCATCAAGTATGGCGAGGAGATCGGCAAGGCCGGCACCGACATCAAAAAGGGCGACTGGGTGCATGCGCACAACATCGCCGGCTCCACCAACCTGCAAAAAGTGGTGGACGACCGCTTTGCCCAAAACACCGGAAAGGGGGCCGCCAAATGAATACCTTTATGGGATACCCCCGCCCCGACGGCCGCGCCGGCGTGCGCAACCATGTGCTGATACTGCCCTCGGTGGCCTGCGTGAACGGCCCGGTAGACGCCATTGCCCGCGCGGTACCCGGCGTGGTGCCCCTTTACCACGGGCTGGGCTGCGGGCGCTCGGGCAGCGACTCTCACCTGCACGCCCGCGTGCTTACCAACCTGGGCACCAACCCCAACGTGGCCGCCGTGCTGGTCATCGGCCTGGGGTGCGAGGGCATACAGGGCGACCGCCTGGCCAAGGCCATTGCCCAAAGCGGCAAGCCGGTGGAATTCTTAAACGTGCAAACCGATGGCGGCAGCCGCCAGGTGGTGGAAAAGGGCACAGCCATCGCCCGCAAAATGCTGGACGACGCCACGCGCGCCGAGCGCGTGCCCTGCGGGATGGACAAGCTGGTGCTGGGCCTGCAGTGCGGCGGCTCGGACGCGCTTTCCGGCGTGACGGCCAACCCGGCCGTGGGCCTGCTGACCGACTGGCTGGCCGCCGAGGGCGGCACCGCCCTGCTTACCGAGGTAACCGAGATGATCGGCACCGCGCATATTCTGGAGCGCCGCGGCGCCACGCCCGAGATTGGCCGGCAGGTGAAAGAGCTCATCGACAAGCAGGAGGCCAAAACCAAGGAGATTTTGGGTGAGCGGGCCGGGGTGGTCATCTCGCCCGGCAACATGGACGGCGGCATGAGCACCATCCGCGAAAAGAGCCTGGGCTGCATCTGCAAGGCGGGCAGCGGGCCCATCACCCAGGTGGTGGGCTACGGCGAGGTGCCCACCGAGACCGGCCTCGTCATCATGGACGGCCCCGGCTACGACATCGACTCCATGACGGGCATTGTGGCCAGCGGGGCCAACGTAATGGTGTTCACCACCGGGCGGGGCACGCCGGCGGGCTACCCCATCGTGCCGGTCATCAAGGTAAGCAGCAACACCAAAACCTTCCTGGCCATGCCGGACGACATCGACGTGAACGCCGGCCGCATTTTGGAGGGCGCCACCCTGCAGGACGTGGGCGACGAGCTGATTGCGCTGACACAAACCGTGGCAGACGGCCAGGCGCCCAAGGCCGAGGCCCAGCAGTTTGACGGCGCCATCAGCATCCTGTGCACCCAAACGTCCTTCTAGGTCGTGTTGACGCAGACGAACAATTATGATACAAAAAGAGCATGAAAATGCTAAAAAGGCACTACAAACAAATTGAACATATGTTCCCTAAACAGCGGGGCAACGTAGCCTATAGCAACTTG
>JAAYCI010000072.1 GCA_012729855.1 Oscillospiraceae bacterium | reverse complement strand
TCAAGTTGCTATAGGCTACGTTGCCCCGCTGTTTAGGGAACATATGTTCAATTTGTTTGTAGTGCCTTTTTAGCATTTTCATGCTCTTTTTGTATCATAATTGTTCGTTTGCGTCAACACGACCTAGAAGATCACATTGTCGCCGCCAGAGTAGCTGGGGGGCAGGGCCGGCGGGGCATAGGGCGAGGCGGCCGGGCCGGCCTTGGCCGCAGACACGTTCTGGGCGCCCTTGCGCAGCTTGAAGCGCGAGACGATGTCGTTCAGTACCGACGACTGGGCGCTCATCTCCTCGGCGGAGGCGGCGGTCTCTTCCGCCGTGGCGGAGTTGGACTGCACCACCGAAGACAGCTGGTTGATGCCGGTGGTGATCTCGCTCAGCGCCTCGCTCTGCTGGCGGCTGCCGGCGTCTATCTCGGAGATGTGCTCGGCGTTCTTGGCGGCGATGACGGCCACGGCCTGCAGGCTTTCGTCCACCTGGCTTACCAGCCCGTTGCCAATCTCCACGTTGCGGTTGCTTTTTTCTATCATGGCGGCGGTCTCCTTGGCGGCCTCGGCGCTCTTGCCGGCCAGGTTGCGCACTTCGTCGGCCACCACGGCAAAGCCCTTGCCGTGCTGGCCCGCGCGGGCGGCCTCCACCGCGGCGTTCAGCGCCAAAATGTTCGTCTGGAAGGCAATGTCGTCGATGACCTTGATGACCCGCGAAATGCTCTCGGAGCTGCTGCTGATGGTTTCCATCGCGCCCACCATCTGGCCCATGGCGGCGGTGCACTCGCCCATCAGGCGGCCGGCTTCGCTGGTTTCCCTCAGGGCTTCGGCGGCGGTATCGGTGTTCAAAACGGCCTTGGCGTGTATCTCGGACACCGTGGCCGAGAATTCCTCTATGGTGGCGGCCTGCTCGGTGCTGCCGCTGGCCAGGTTGGTGGATGCCTGGGCTATTTGCGCCGAGCCCGAGGCCACCTGCCCGGCCGAGGTGTTCAGTTCCTCCATGATGGCATTCAGCGAATCGGAGATTTGTATCAGGGAGGCTTTGATGGGGGCGAAATCGCCCTGGTAGTCATGCGTCACCTGCAGGTCCAGGTCGCCGTCGGCCACCTGGCCCAGCTTGGAGGAGATATCGCCCACATAGCCGTGCAGGGTGCCTATCGCGTCGTCCAGCGCGCGGGCCAGCACGCCAATCTCATCCTTGCGTTTGGCGCTGCTGCCAAGGTCGGCCGCCTCCAGTTTGCCCTCCGACAACGCGACCGCGCGGTTGGTGGCCATGCGCAGGGGCTTGGACATGCTTTGCCCAAAGAACAGCGCGAACACGATGGCAATAACCAGGAAAATGGCCAGAACGATGATCTGCATCAGGATGGAGCTGTTGTAGCTGGCGAAGTACTCCGAAACCTGGGCCGAGCTGATGAACATCCAGCCGTCGGTGCCGGAAACGGGCTGGTAGGAGGCGTAGATGTCCTCGCCGGCGTAGTCGTAGTGCAGGTTGCCGGTGTTCTGCGCGCCCACAATGGTGGTGATGGCGGCAGCCATGCCGCTGTGGGTGGCGTCCATCTCGCCGGGTGTCTGGCCAATCAGCGTGTCGTCGGGGCTGGCGATGACCATGCCGTCCCTGTCCACCAGAGTGCTGACGCCGGTGGCGCCGTAGGTGTCCCGGTCCACAATGTCGTCCACGAAGTCGAGCGAAAAGTCGATGGCGACGATGCTGCTGGGCGCGCCGGGCACCCGCACCGGCGTGGCCACGGTAACGGTGAGGTCGCCGGTCACCACGTCCTTGGAGGGGCCAAACACCACGGTTTCGCCGGCCAGGGCCTTGGGCAGATAGGGGCGGCTGCTCACGTCGGCCACACCCACCGGCACGGTGGTGCCGTCGTCGTAGGCAATGAAGATGTTCAGGCCGTCGGCGCCAAAGATGCCAATGTTTTTAACATCGGTGGTGGCGGCGTGCCGCTGCAGCAGGGCCACCTTGTCGGCCTCGCTGGTGTCCTCGTCAAAGAAGCCGGCCTCGCGGGCCATGGCCTCCACCTGGGCAGTGTATTGCCGCAGAGACTGGGAGAGCGACACCGCGTACGCGGTGTTAACGTCCCCGGACAGGTTTTCCATGCTGGTGGTGGCCATGCCGTTGGACGACACGGCCGAGATGCCACCGGAAATCAAGGTGCAGAGCAGCACCGGTACCAGTACCAGTAAAATGATGCGCAGTTTGATGCTCAATGTTCCATCCTCCATATGCAGTAATGAGAGTCAGTGTTGTGCAGTGTACCGCCAAAATATGACAGGTTCCACAAGCCCAAATACTATACATTACTTTGCGCGGAGGTTCAAGTGCTTTTTTTGCATAAATAAACGCCCGGCTGAAAGATAAACACCTACAAAAAGGGTTTGAATTTCAACCGGGCGATTTTTTAAAGTACCTTCGCCAAAAAATCCTTGGTGCGCTGCTGCTGCGGCGCGGCAAAAAATGCCTGTGGTTCGTTCTCTTCCAGAATGGTCCCCTCGTCCATGAACACCACCCGGTGGGCCACTTCGCGGGCAAAGCCCATCTCGTGGGTCACCACCACCATGGTCATGCCCTCCCTGGCCAGGGCGCGCATCAGGTCCAGCACCTCGCCCACCATCTCGGGGTCCAGCGCGCTGGTGGGCTCGTCAAACAGCATCACCTCGGGCTGCATGGCCAGCGCGCGCACAATAGCCACCCGCTGCTTTTGCCCGCCGCTTAGCATGCTGGGGTACTCGCTGGCCTTGTCGGCCAGGCCAATGCGGCCCAGCAGCTCTTTGGCCAGCGCGTCGGCCTCGGCTTTGGTTTTCAGCTTCAGCTCGGTGGGGGCCAGCGTGATGTTCCGCTGCACCGTCATATGGGGAAACAGGTTGAAGTGCTGGAACACCATGCCCATCTTGCGGCGGTGCTGGTCTATCTTCACATTTTTGCCGGCAATGTCCACGCCGTCGAAGTAAATATGCCCGCCGTCGGGCTCCTCCAGCAGGTTCAGGCAGCGCAGCAGGGTGCTTTTGCCACTGCCGGACGGCCCGATGATGGCCACCACCTCGCCATTGGCAATGTCGATGGAGCAGTTCTTCAGTGCGGTGACGGCGCCCTTGTTGTAGGTTTTGGAGATGCCCACCACGCGGATGAGCTTATCGCTTCCTGTCGCCACGGCGCATCCTCCTCTCCAGGGCTTCTATGGCCTTGCTGGCCGGGAAGTTGATGCAGAAGTACATGAAGGCCACCAGCACCAGCGGCCCCACCGAGATAAAGGTGGTGCCCGACACCGTTTTGGCCGCCCACATCAGTTCCATCATGCCGTAAACCGAGCAGATGGAGGACTCCTTCACCATGGTGATCATCTCGTTGGCCAGCGCCGGCAGCATGTTCTTGATGGCCTGCGGCAGCACCACCAGCCGCATGGCCTGCCAGGACGACAGCCCCAGGCTGCGGGCGGCCTCGGTTTGGCCGTAGTCCACCGCCAGTATGCCGCCGCGGATGATCTCGGCCACGTAGGCGGCGCTGTTCAGCGCCAGCGCCACAATGCCGGGAATGAAATGGCTGAGGTTGATGAAGCCGAAGATATAGATGCTGGGTACCTTGATGAAATAGAACACACCAAAATAGATGATGGCCAGCTGCACCAGCAGTGGGGTGGAGCGGAACACCGCGATATAGGCCCCGGCGATGCCGCGCACCACGATGTGGCGGCTTAAGCGCATGAGCGCCAAAAGCAGTGCCGGAATGATGGCCAGCAGCACCGAGCCCACCGAAAGCATCAGGGTGTATTCCAGCCCCTGTATGAAGTAGACGCCATATTTGGGCAAAAAGTCGAAGTTTAAAAACCCCGCTTTGCCAAACAGGAAATTCCACAGCTCTTCCATTCAAGGCCCCCTTCAAAACAGAAACGAACCACCATGCGGCACCGAACAGCGGCGCCGCATGGTGGAATTTGCTTTATATACGGGGCTGCATCAGCCCTCCAGCGCCTGGCTGCTCAGCGCGTCCGCGTCGGCAATCAGGGTGTCCATGGTGCCGTCCTCCAGCACGCGGGCAATGGTGTCGTTAATGGCGGGCAGCAGGCCCTTGGGGTCGCCCAGGGCCACCCACACCGAGTAGGGCAGCGCGTCGCCCAGCGCAAGCTCGGGCGCTTCGATGACGGCCAGCTCTTCGTTGGCGGCGGCATACTGCAGGGCCACGGCGCCGTCCAGCACCAGGGCGTCGCACTTGTCGTACACCAGGTTGTTCACCAGGTCCACCACCGAGGCCATCAGCAGCGGGGTGGCGCCGGGCATGGTTTCGGGAATCAGGTCGGCCTTGGTGGTGCCGCTTTGCGCGCCCACGGTCTTGCCGTCAAAGTCGGAGAAGGTGGCGTAGTTGTCCAGGTTTTCCTTCTTCACCAGCATCATGGCGGGCAGGTCGGTGTAGTAGGGGTCCGACGCCGTGGCCGCCTCCAGGCGTTCGTCGGTGGCTTCCATGGCGGCGATGACAAAGTCGCAGTCGCCCTTGGCCAGCAGGCTCAAAAGGTTGTCGAAGTTCATGTCCACAATCTGCAGCTCGGCGTTTTGGTCGGCCGCAATCTCATAGGCCAGGCCCACTTCAAAGCCGACGATTTTGTCCTCGCCGCCGTCCAGGATGTGGAACTCGAAGGGCGGGTAGTCGGCCGAGGTGCCCAGCACCAGCGTGGTGGCCGTGTCGTCGCCGCCCGGCGCTTCGTCGCTGATGCTGACGGTGGAATCGGGCGTGGAGGCCGGGGTGGACTCAGGTGTGGATGCGGGCGTGCTGCCGGCAGCGGCACTGCTGCTACTGCTGGTGCCGCCGCCGCAGGCCGCCAGGCTGAATACCAGTAGGGCTGCCAGCACCAATGTTACTGCTTTTTTCATGATGATACTCTCCTTTGGGTAATTAGGGCCTGTTGACGCAAAGCGAACAAGCACGCCTTTTGGCACGTCTTCACGCATCTTTCTGCGTCAGGCTCAATCGGAATACACAAAGTATTCCTCAATCACCTTCCTTGAAATGCACGCAAATCCGTACCAAAATCCGCACATTCCATTTATGTCAACAGGCCTAGCTGTTTATATGCCGCGCAGGTGGGTCACCTTGCGCATAAAAGGTAATAATATTACCTTGCACGCGTTTGAGTATAGCGCAAAACCGCCCGCCGGGTCAATAGGCGCGGCCCAGTTTTGATTATTTATACAAGAAACCGGCCGCGCTTGCAAGCGGCAGGCAGAAACCCTATAATACAATAATCAAGCAGAGAAGCCCTGCCGGCAAGGCAGGGCACAGAAAGTGAGCTAACCTGTGATGACAACGCCCCTGTGCAACGCCTACCTGGAAATAGATATGCCCCGCTTGCGGCGGAACGTACGCGCCATTGCCGGCAGCCTGCCCGCGGGCACGGCGCTGATAGCCGTGCTGAAGGACGACGCCTACGGCCTGGGCCAGGCCGCGGTGGGCGGCATGCTGGCCGATATGCCGGAGGTGAGTACCCTGGCAGTGGCCCACGTGGCCGAGGGCCTTGCCCTGCGCGAGGCCGGCGTGAAAAAAGAGATACTGGTGATGGGTGGCGCACCCGGCTTTTTGCTGGTGCCGGCACTGGAGTGCGGCCTGACACTGCCGCTGTGGCGGCCGGGTGTGGCCCCGCAGCTGGGCGCATGGGCGGCGGAGCAGGGTGTGCACGCCCGGGTGGAAATCAAGCTTGAAACCGGGCTGAACCGCGTGGGTTTTGCCCCTGGTGCGGAGCTGGACGGCCTGTTACAGGAGCTGGCGCCCTGGCGGGAACACCTGCATATTACCGGCGCGTTCTCCCACTTTGCCAACACCGCCGACGCCGCCTTCACCGAGTGGCAGTATCAGGCTTTCCTGGCCGGGGTGGCGCAGCTGGAAAAGGCCGGCATTCCCGTGCCGCGCCGGCATATCTCCAGCAGTGCTTCCAGCGAGCTTTACCCCCAGTACCACCTGGACGCCGTGCGCCTGGGCCGGCGGCTGTACATGGACAACCCCGAAAACCCGCTGGGCGGCATCGAGGAGGTGCCGTCCTGGCGCAGCTGGGTCACGGCGGTGCGCACGCTGCCGGCGGGCCAGGCGCTGGGCTATGGCCGGCGGTTTCGCCTAAAGCAGGATACCGAGGTGGCCACGGTGGGGGTGGGCTACGGCGACGGCCTGAACCAGCGGCTGGTGCAGGTGGGCGCGCCGGTGCTGGTGCGCGGGCACATGGCCCGCCTGCTGGCCTGCACCATGGACCAGTGCTTCCTAGATGTAACCGGCCTTGCCTGCCGGCCGGACGACGAGGTGACCTTCTTCGGGCGGGACAGCGCGGGGAAATTGCTGTCGTCCCAAGCGGTGGCGCTGCTGGCTGGCGGCGACGAGGGCTGCGGCCTGACCGCCGCGCTGGTGCCGCGGGTGGCGCGGGTTTACAAGGATTAGCCAACGACGTTTTTGTGGGCCTGAAGCCCCTGTGGAGCGCCGGCCCGGATGTGAAGATTTACAGCGTGGCCTAAGGCCGCGCAAAGCAAAAGAACAAGCAAGCAAACAGGCCGATGGCGCGTTAGGTGCCCCGGCCTGTTTGTTTGCTTGTATCTGCTCCGGCTACGACGTATAATAGCCTTAGCAATGCCGGATGGTTTTGGACTGAACTGCGGCGGCACCCCGGCAAAACAGCATAGGGGCTTTAACAACAATACCGGATATGAAAAGGGGGATTTCAGATGAAACGGATGATGGCTGGGCTTGTGGCTGCGGTGATGGTGGTCCTTTTGCTGGGCGGCTGTTCGTCAAAATCTGTGGACAAGCCACTGGTGCTGAAAAATGCGACCGAGTATGAACTTCAAAGCTTCGCGTTCCAGCTGATGGAGGGGCCGCACATGAACAACCCCATGCGATACGCTTTGAGCGAGGACCGGGACGAGCCGCTGCAGCCGGGGGAGGAGCGGGAGACCACCATCAACCTGCCCGAAAAAAATCTGACGTCTACCTGGGCGGTGCGCACCTGGGTGGTGGGCGCCGATACTTATATCGACATAGGCTCCTTTATTTCCCTGGAAGGGGTGGCGGGTTTTGAGATATCCGGCGAGGACGCCGACGCCTTGATTTTAACGGCCATTCCAGAGTGACCTTGTGCGCCGGGCGGGCAAGGCCGCACGGATAAACCCAAGCTCAATCCATCAAAAAGCGCACCGGTGACAAGCCGGTGCGCTTTTATGGTGTGGTTTTCCTGCTACTTTTTCACGGTGACCTTCACGGTGGCTTTCTTGCCGCCCTCTTTGGTGCGCACGGTTACGGTGGCCGTGCCCTTTTTCACCGCGGTCACCTTGCCGGTTTTGCTCACCTTGGCCACCTTTTCGTTGCTGCTGGTAAACTCCACGGCCTGGTTGCTGGCGTTCTCCGGGTACACGGTGCATTCTATCTGTGCCGTTTTGCCCTTGCGCGCCAGGGTAATGGCTTTGGCGTTTACCGCCACACGCTCCACGGTTATGGCGCTATTTGCCACTGTGATGGTACACTGGGCCTTTTTCCCCGCCAGTGTCTTGGCGGTGATGGTGGCGGTGCCCGCGCCGCGGGCGTTCACCAGGCCGGTGGGGTTCACACTGGCCACGGCTTCGTTGCTGCTGGCCCAAAACAGCAGGCCCTGCCAGGCTTTCCCGGTGGTGCTGGCGGCTGCCAGCTGCACGGTGTCCTGCACCCAGTCGTATCCGCTGCGGCTGTCCGGGTTTTCTGCCCAGTGCGGCTCGGCCATCACCTTGCTTTTCATGTTCAGCTTAATGGCGGTTTTGGGCTGGGCCAGGGGGTTGGGCGCGCCCACGCTGATATAGGGCTTGGTGCCGTACTGCCCGCCAATGTGGCTGTCGGTGCACAGCTCGTAGCTGAAATTGCTTACCCGCACGGCGGAAGCGGCGGTTTTGCCCTCATACAGGGCCGGGCTGCCCACAAAGGTTACCTTGCCAATGGAAAACAGCGCGTAGGGCGCCACGTAGCTGTCGCGCGTGCCAAAGGCCTGTATGGACAGGCGGGCGGTGTCGTGAATGGTGATGCCGGGCGCCTGCACGCCAAAGCGCATGCCCGACTTGGTGCCGTAAAGGTTTACCGTGCCGCTTTTAAAAACCACCCCGTCCTTGGCCTGTATGGCATAGCCGCGCGCGGTTTTGTACTGGCTGATGGAGTAGATGGTGAGCGACCCGCTGCCGGTGAATGTGAGGGTGCCCTGTCCGTTGATGATGGGCCCCGACACGGAGCTTGAATAGATGGTGTTGTTGCCCACCAGTTTAATGGTGATGTCTCCGTCAAAATACAGTGACTCACTGCCGGTGTGGTTTTTCAGGGTCACTGTTTTTTTGTTGGCACTATAGGTTATGCCTTTTACGGCGGTTTCCGGCAGCGAAACGGCCGCGCTTACCGGCAGCCCCACAAAGCAAAATACCAGCGCCAGCGCCAACACACCGGCCATCAGCGCCGCCACCCATTTTTTTGCCGTCAGTTTTGCCGCCATTTTTATACACCCCTTTAAAGACCATTGTATTTTGTATGGTATAGAGTACCCTTTTCCGCGCCGGGCCGCAACCGAATCATCAAAATTTGACTGGAAAAGGCCGGCAGAGCATACGCGCAGCAGCGAAAACCGGGTATAAATTATACCATCTCACGCTCAATGGACTGTATGCGGCAGTCAACAGTTATTTGGTCGTCGCTGTACAGGGCGGAAAGCCGTTCAAACTCTGCCAGCACGTCAGCCTCCAGAGTGTCGGCCGCCGCGGTTTCCGGTTTCATCTCCAGCAAAAATGCTTTAATGGCGGCGTGGATATCATTAAGCCGGCCATCCCGCTCTGAAACCAGCAGGGTTTCAGAATTTGAAATGGTGGCCTCTATTTCATAGGAGACTATGGGGAATACGGTGATGTCCTGAATATTGGCGTCAAAAAAGCGGTCCCATTCGTCGGCCGGCATTTCGTCCTTTTTTTGCGCGACCTCCACGGCTGTCATGCTCGGCCGCCGGGAGATGGCCGGGTATATCCTGTAAAAAACCGCCTGTTTTGCCCCAAAAGATAAGACTTTTTGGGGGTCAAACGGTGCTACCCAAGCCCCAAAAATTACCCTATGATGAGTGTAGGAATACACACATGGGGTATTTTTTGTGCCCACGGGGAGATGCCATGCCGATACCAAAAAAGCCGGTGAAGCTGTGCCGCGCGGGCGGCCGGGTGTTTGAGGTATACCGGAAGTACGACGCGCTGGTGGAGCACGAGGTGGACGTGTACCCGGACTTTGAGGCAAAGCCCGAGTACACCGCCGAGGGCCGCCCCTTCCGCACGGCGGCGGACACGGGTTGCCCCCATGGCCGGCCCCAAAGCCCGCAGGGCGCGCCGCCCGGCGGTTACGAAGCGTACGGAGACTGCGGCGGCTGCATCTACTTCCACCGGGAGGCGCCCTACGCCATCATTGGCGTGTGCGGGTGCGAGGCGATGCGGCGCGCGCCCGGAAGCGGCGCAAAAGACGACGAAAACGCCCAAGACCAGATGGAGGGAAACCCACATGCGCAAGAAAAATAGCATTCGGAAAACCCTGGCGGCGCTGCTGGCGCCAGTGCTGGCGGCGGAAACACCAGAACCCTGCCCAAACCATGTGCAGCACGACGACACCTGCGGCTACGTGGCGGAAGTGGCGGGCGCGCCCTGCGCCCACACCTGTGAGCTGTGTGCCCCGCCGCAGGCCACCGAGGGGAGTGAAAACCGTCACGGTGTTTGCGGCGCTGGACGCGGACGTGCAGGTTCAGAAGGTGGACCCCAGCGCGAAAAAGGCGGATATGACCCTGCCTACAGAGCTGGCGGCCACCATAGGCGGCCAGGACGAAACCATTGCGGGCGTGACCTGGCAATGCGCGGGGTACGACGACGAGACCGGCATGACCGAGGGCGAGTACGTGCGGACACCCGTGCTGCCCGAGGGCTACACGCTGGATTTGGGCACGGATGAATTTGGCCAGCCAGTCACCCCGCCCAGCATCTTGGCGCGGGTGGTTGACGCCGAGGGCGCGGAAGACGAGCCGGTAACGGTGGAAGCGGACGCGCCCACCCAATACGTTCGACGGCTGGTTCACCCGCGCGGCGGGGGGCACGCGCGTGTCTACCGGCACAGTGTTTACAAAGGACACCACCATCTACGCAAAGTGGACGAAGAAGCCAAAACCCGACCCCGACCCGGCCCCAGCGCCCGGTCCCACCTACGAATACCGCACCCTGAAGGATGGGGCCACCGGCGGTACCCTCACCGGCTGGTTCACGCCCAACGCCGCGCTGGTGGTGGTGCAAAACCAGCTGCATGAAAAGGGTGCCTGCACCGCCTGTGATGAGATACGCGCCGCATGAGGTGGGCATTACCGGCGGCCGCAGCGGCAACGTGGAGCTGGCCTTGCCGCTGCCACAGGGCTATGGCGGCAGGCAGGTGCAGGTGTGGCACTGCAAGGCGGACCATGTGGAAAAGATGACGCTGACCGTGAGCGGAAACCGCGCGACGGGCCTTTTCTCCAGCCTTTCGCCCTTCGCGGTGTTCGCGGGCAGCGGCACGCCCCAAACCGGCGACGGCAGCAACCCATGGCTGTGGGCGGGGCTGGGCGCGTTGGCGCTGGCTGCCCTTGGCGGGCTGCTGCTTTGGCGGCGGCGGGCGGCGCGGCGTACTTAGTGGCGGATGAGCAGAAAGCAGAGGTCGGCCATTGCCTGCAAACGCCGAAAGCGCAGGTGCTTTCCGGCGTGCAGAAACCCCTGAACTCGGGATGATAACCAAACTCGCAGCAACAGGGAAATCCCTGTTGCTGCTTTTCTTTGACAACCATGTGTTTGAGAATTTGGCTGTTGATACTATGCAGGTTCTGGGGTATGAGCATTCTGACGTGACCCTGGCTGAACCGCTGTACGGGTGACATTTGTAGCGAAAGCTGGAATGCCCCGGTGTTGGTTTGAATGACCTGGGAAGCGGTGAATCGGCATGGCCAATGCTATGCCGATTCTTTTTTAATGAGATGCACCCGCGCACTTACCCGAAAAGCCAGTTTCGTGTATACTACTCTTGTGGCAATCATTTGAATGCATTGGTAGGCTCGATAGCGGAAGGAGGGCAAGGTTGAAAAAACACTTCGGCACTATGGCGATATTCGGCCTGTATACCTTCTATTACCTTGTGATGGAGCTTGCGGTCAACGACTACGCCGGATCAGTCATCGGCTGCGACAAGGTCACTGCGCTGTACGGGTTCTGCCACCTTGCCGTGGCCGCGGGGTTCCTGTTGTTTCCGCTCGCACAGCGGTATGTGAAAAGCGCACCCGCCGGGCCTGCCCTGACGATTGCGGCCGCGCTGTTGGGTGGCGCTGCTTTCCTGGCCGTGTCTTTCACGGTATCACCCGCCTGGCTTGTGGTTTGTGCGCTCGTCACCCATCTGGCGGCAGGTTATCTGGGCGGCGCGGTGTACTATTACGTTGCCATGAAACTGCGCAATTGGCACCGGATCGGGCTGACCATCAGCATCGCTTATGCCGGCGCATTTGCGTTGCAGGCGCTGGGCCTCGTTTTGCTTTCGTTCCTCTCCGTTTCCGCCGGACGGATGATCGAGCGCATCGTCCTCACGCTGGCGCTTGTCATCGTGGCATGGTTCGCCGCCACGCGCATTCCCGCAGCAGCGCAGCCAAAGGCCGAGGCCGCAAAAACACCGGCCGGCATCCGCAAATACATCCTTGGGGCGTTGGCCGCCATGGTCCTCATCGCTTTCCTGTTCGGCATCAACGACGGCATCATCACCTCCCTGCACGCAAATAGCGGCGGGTATTTTGCGGGGGACTTCATCGCCTATGGCTGGCCGCGCCTTTTTGCCATTCCCGGCCTGCTGGTTGCCGGAGCGGTGGCGGACTTGAAGGACCGGCGCTTCTTCCCTTATGCCACGCTGCTTTCTTTAATCATTGTGACGGTGGCAATCCTGCTGTTCGCGTCCCCCAGCACCTACAACATCGCTCTTTGCTTTGTCTATTTCTTTTGCTCGTTCGTTAGCCTGTTCTCGCTCGTGCCGTTTTTTGAATGGGCGCCACTCACCGCAAACCCGCCCCTTGTGGCCGCCGCGGGGCGCAGCGTGCGGTACGCCTGTTCCGGCATCACCATCATGGTGAGTGGCGCGCTGTTTGCGTCGGCTTCCCTTCTGGTCATCCTCGGCCTGTATGTGGTTCTGCTGGCGCTTTTGTTCACCGCGTTTTACTTTATGGGCCAGCTGCGCCTGCCGGCGCGCGGCGCGGATGAAACACAAAGCACGCTTCACGCTTTCGTGCAAAAATACGGCCTGACAGAACGCGAAGCAGAGGTTCTCGAACTGCTTTGCGCAGGCTGTTCCACCGCCAAGATGGCAGAGCAGCTGTTTATCTCCGAAAAAACAGTCCGCGCCCACATTGCCAACATGATGAAAAAGACAAAGACAAGCTCGCGTGGAGAACTGAAGATGCTTGCAATGCAATCAAGAGGTGAATGACGAAAGCCATCTGCAAAGAGTGCACGGATAAAATGTATGAACAGACAATAGTTTTGTTTTGCGCCTAGAAAAATAGGCACATAAAATAGGCGCGCGCCTATTTTACCCGCGCGCGGGCTATGGTTGACTGGAAGCAGCGAAAGGCATTTGCCTCGCTGCTTTTTTCTTTGGAGCATTTTGAAAAGGTAGGTTGATAATGATGTACAGCGAGCGGACGTACTGGGCGAGTAAGGCGCTGTTGCTCAACATCATCTGGGACATGGCGGAGCTGCAACATGGAAACAGGACGATTGACGATTTGGATGCCGGCAAAGTTGGTTTTATCACAACGATGTACGGCATCGAGCATGAATACCGCTTCACCGTCTCCGAGGGTGAAGCGGGCTGCGTGGTGCGCATCGAAGTGGTGGGTGACGGCAAGCTTATACCGGGTGCCTTTGCCCTTTTGGAAAGCCTGCTTGGCATCGGGCCAGTGGGCAGTTCGCCCGGCAGACTCTCTTGACCATGCGTGCGCAACCTCCGAGTGAAATCATTGAGGGGCTGAACATTCTTGCTGACACCGTGGATTCCATGCTGTAAAGCGGCATCCATCCACAAGACAGCTTGCCAGACAGGCGTAAAAGGACTGCCGCAGCCAATCGCTGCGGCGGCCTGATTAACTGCGGTCTTTGCCGGGGAGGCCGGCGTCTGCAACACCCCAATTCTGGGCGGGGGACAAAGACATGGAGCGTGATGAATGGGCCGCCCTGCCCGGCCGGCTTGTGCTGGTGGAGCAGAACAACAACTTTGGGATGTCGCTTGAAGGCGCGCTTGCCAATATGCACCTGTTGCCGGAAAAACCACTGCCGGGAAAAGAGATTTTGGACATGAAAATGACCATTATCCCGTTGTAAGCTGCCCTGGCGGAACGGAGCATGGGGGTTCGACGTCATCCCGCTCTGATGAGGAGGTGAGGGGTGTGCCGCACAGTACACACCGTTTGCCGTTTCGTTGATCCGGATATTGAACGGTGAGACCTTCCTTATCAAGTTTACGCCGGCCAGCGCCTTCAGCGGCGACGCGCCGGCCTGCCTCGACACCGGGATGGACGAACACGTGGGCAAACCGGCGCTCCCCGGGGAGTTGTTCGCCACCCTGGACCGGTTCCTTCATGGCAAAATGGACATGGATCATGCGGCGGCACAATAATAACAAGGAGGGGTTATTTTGGAAAACGATGTGAAGAAAGAGCTGCCTGAGCAATACCTGCTGTTTACCCTGCACGACCAGGTGTTTGCCTTGGTCAGCGACAACATCATCGAGATTGTGCAGAAGAACGCCATCACCGAGCTGCCCGAAAAGCCGGACTATGTGCTGGGGATCGTGGACCTGCGCGGCCGGGTGGTGCCCATCATCGACGCGGGGCTGCGCGTAAAGGGGCGGCCCATTGCCGGCACCAACCGCAACTGCGTCATCATTGTGGACAAGGGCGACGATTTGCACGTGGGCCTATTGGTGGACGACGTCGTGTCGGTGGAGGACATCGAGGCCGGCCAAATCAATGAGCCGCCCGCCTTCGGCCGGAGCTGCGGCGAGGCGCGCCCCTACATTCGGGGCATCACCAAGGTGGATTCCCGGCTGGTGCTGATCCTTGACTGCAGCGAGATCCTGGCGGAAATCGCCATGTCGGAGTTGCTTGCTCAGCAAGGGTGACAGGGTATCGCCACCCCAGGTCTTAGCCGCAAAGGGGATCAACAATCTATTGAGTGAACGGAGGGCTATGAGATATGAAAAACCGCAGTATAAAAACCGCGATACTGGTGCCCGCGTTGTCCGTGCTGGTGGCCGGTATCGCTGCGATGGTCATCGTTGTGAACATCGTGGCTTCGGCGCGAACCAACGATCTGAGCGAAAGGTTGGTATCGGCCCGGGTGAACGAATATACCAACGCGTTCACCGCCCTTTCCATCGAATCCTATGGTATGGTCGAGGCGGTGACCCCCCTCATCCAGGACCTGTCCGTCGCGGCCGGCGGCTCCGGGAACCGCGAGGAAGTGTACCGTATCCTGCAAGGCGTCCTTGAAACCAACGAAAACATGCTGGGGGCGTGGACCTGCTGGGAGCCAAACGCCTTCGATGGGAAAGACAGGGATTTTGTAAATGAAGCCGGCTCGGATCCTTCCGGCCGCCTGATCCCCTACGCGTTCCGCGACGGGAGCGGCAACGGCCTGGTGGCCCTGGCCGACTACGATACCTCGGAATACTATGTGGGCGCGCGCGACAGCGGCAAGCCCTACATTACGGAACCCTACAGCTACAACGTGGGCGGTAGGAATGTCGTGATCTACTCCGTGGCGGTTCCCATCCTGCAGGACGGCAAGGTGGTTGGCGTGGCGGGCGCGGACATCACGCTGCAAGAGGTGAACAACATTTTCAACGCGGCGCAGATTCTGGAGGACGGGTACCTCTTTGTCCTGTCTCCCGGGGGGCTTGTGGCAAGCCACCCAAGCAGTGACGCCCTGCTTCTCGATTACCGCGATTCCTGGTTGTCCTCCATTTCCCAAAACGTGGACGGTGTCCTGGCCGGCGGCCAGGATTATGTTGCCCAGACCAAGTCCGACACCGGCGAGGTGATGTTTTTGGCCTCCGGCGTTGAAATAGGCGACACCGGGCGCACCTGGGCCGTGTGCGGCCTGGTGCCCATGGACAACGTGAATGCGGCGGCCACCAGCATCATGCTCGTCATCCTCGGCATCGGCCTCGCGCTGGTGCTCCTGGTGGGGGTCATCATCTTCCTCATCGTCGGCAGGCAGCTTGCCGGACTGCCAAAGCTTACACAAACGGCCGACGCCCTGGCCGTGGGCAATATTGAAGCGGCGAACCTGGATACCGGCGGGGACGAGCACACCAAAAACGAGATTGCCCAGCTGGGCCGCGCGTTTACCCGGATGGCGGCGGGCATCAAGGACCAGGCGGACGCCCTGGACCGGATCGCCGGCGGGGACTACTCCATGAGCATCCCGGTGCGCAGCGAAGAGGATGTCATGAACAAATCGCTGAACCAGATGCTGGATTCCACCAACAAAATGCTGGGCGATATCCGCGAATCGTCGGGGCAGGTGGCCGCGGGCGCCGCGCAAATTGCCGACGGCGCCACCAGCCTGGCCACCGGCAGCACCCAGCAGGCCGCCACCATCGAGGAGTTCAGCGCCACCATTGCCACGGTGCAAAGCCAATCGGAGCAGTGCGAGCAGACCGCCGTGAGCACGCGCAGTTCCATCAGCAGGGCCAACGCGCTGATGGGCCAGGGCCTGGCCAACATGGACGAGCTGGCCTCGGCCATGCAGACCATTGACGCCTCCAGCAACGAGATCGCCAAGGTGATCAAGGTGATTGACGACATCGCCTTCCAGACCAACATCCTGGCCCTGAACGCCGCGGTGGAGGCGGCCCGCGCGGGCCAGCACGGCAAGGGCTTTGCGGTGGTGGCCGACGAGGTGCGCAACCTGGCCTCCAAAAGCGCGGCGGCGGCCAAGGAAACGGCCGACCTCATCCAGAACAGCGTGGACAACGTGTCCAAAGGCACTGAAGTGATGGAGAAAACGTCGGAAAGCCTGCATGAGGTTGGCACGATTGCCCGCCAGAACGCGCAGGATATGGACAGCCTGAGTGAGATGGCCGCCCAGCAGCGGGTCGCCATTGAGGAGATCAACGCGGGCATTGGCCAGATATCCCAGGTGGTGCAGGCCAACAGCGCCACCGCCGAGGAAAGCGCTGCGTCCGCCGAGGAAATGAGCGCCCAGAGTGCCCTGATGAACAAAATCGTGGGCCAGTTCAAGCTGCGGGGCGGCAAAGGGCATGAGGCCCCTGCGGAAAACGCGGCGCGCAAATTTACGGCTACACAACCAAAGCATGTGTACATGCTTCCCCAAAGGGCCGCAACCGACGTGATATTCTAGGCCGGCAAAGTCATCGTTGCAGAGCAATGCAGAAAACCCGCAGGCGCCACCCAGGCACCTGCGGGTTTTCTATTTGGATGCGCGTTTCAGCTATTGTTCAGTGCGTTCTCCTGTTCTAAAGCAAAAAGAAAACAGAAGTCAGTCGCTAAACCAACTTCTGTTTTCTAAAAAAGCACCTAAAATAGCACTTTTTGGTTGGCCTGGCAGGATTCGAACCTACGAATGCCAGAGTCAAAGTCTGGTGGCTTACCGCTTGCCGACAGGCCATTGGCGCAGAACGGCGCCCCGCAAAGCCCGGGCGGCGCCGCCTGTTTTTGAAGAAAAAAGCGAACGGTTTCCGTTCGCTTTTTTCTGTGGGGTGGATAGTGGGACTCGAACCCACGGTCTTCAGAACCACAATCTGACGCCTTAACCAACTAGGCTATACCCACCGTACAGGACGAACCATGGATGCGCGCCGCAGGGGGCCGAACGCAGTGCGGGTGCCACAACAGGCGCGTATAAAAGTTTAGCACAGAAGCCCCGCGCTGTCAATTCTTTATGGGGCAAAATAAAATACAAATTCGCCTGCCATGTGCGGGCTACACGGTAAAGCCGAACAGCGAGGGTACCGCGTAGGTGAGCAGCGACATGATCAGGCAGGCCCCCAGCACCCCCAGGCAGATGGGCACCATGGCCTGTTTGGGCTTCAGCCCCAGCAGCGCCGCTGCCAGCGAGCCCGTCCATGCGCCGGTGCCGGGCAGGGGAATGGCCACAAACAGGAACAGGCCGATCCACAGGCTTTTGGGGTATTTGGTGCGCAGTTTATCGCCGGCGCTGCGGCCCTTGCGCTCCAGCCAGCCGGCAAACTTTTTAATGGGGCCGTGTTTCTGCAAAAAGCCCAGGATGCGCTCGATGAAGAAAATGATGAAGGGCACCGGCAGCATGTTGCCGATAATGGCAATGGGCGCCGCAATGTATAGCGGCATCTCGAAGACCACCCGGGCCACGATAAGCCCGCCGCGCAGCTCCAGTATGGGCAGCAGCGAAACGATGAAAACGGCCAGCTCGGGGGGGATATATTGGCTTAGAAAGGCGCCGATGCTTTCTGTCATAAAAGTCAAATCCTCGCTATTTACAGGGTGCAATGGTCGGGTACGGGGCAAAACTTATACCATTATATAGGCTGGCCGGGCATTGTGCAAGCGTTGGGGCGTATATATTGCGGCAGAGGGTGCTGTAGAATACGTACTGTCGTTTTTTTATACGCTCAAGGTACGCTTTGGCCGTGCGCTGGCCGGCGGGCCGGCAAATTATTTGGCAATGTGAGATTGTTTTAATAAAAGCGTGGTGGTATAATTAGCAATTGAACGAGCGTTGATTTCTGGAACAGCGCGGCGGTGCAAAGGCAAAGAGGGGGGCATTACAGTGAAAATAAGAAGTAAAATGTTGCTGCCAATGGTGGCCATAGCGTTGGTGATGGCCGTGGCCATCTTGGTTACGGTGGTGCTTATTTTTTCCGGCTATGTGGACGACACCACCGGTGACGATATTACTTATTTTTCAGACGCCGTAACGTCGGAATATGAAAATATGTGGGCGAAGGCAGACAAGGCCTCGCGCCTGCTGGCCAGCGACAGCCAGATTGTGGCGGCGGTGGAGGCCGGCGACCAGGACGCCATTTTAGCCCGCGCGGCGGCCATAGACGAGAGCCTGGATGTGGATTTCTGCACCATCACCGATGCCGAAGGCACCGTGCTGGTGCGTACCCACGAGCCTGAAAATTTTGGCGACAGTGTAGCCAACCAGCAGAATGTACAGCAGGCGCTGGCAGGCAGCCCCTTTACCACACTGGAAGAAGGCAGCGCGGTGAAGCTGTCGGTGCGCGCCGGGGTGCCGGTGAAGGACGCCGACGGGAATGTTATCGGGGTGGTATCCAGCGGCTACCGGCTGGATACCGAGGGCTTTGTGGACCACATGAAAAAGCTTACCGGCGCCGAGGTGACGGTGTTTTATGGGGACACACGCTTGTCCACCACGGTAACCAACGCCGACGGCACCCGCGCCGTGGGCACCACGGCGGCTGAAAATGTGAGCACCCAGGTGCTGGCCGGCGGCGACTACAGCGGCAAGGCGCAGATACTGGGCCGCGAGGCCTTTGTGAAGTATGTGCCCATACGTGACGCGAACGGTGCCGTGAAGGGCATGCTGTTTGTGGGGCGTTTTACCGACATGAAGAACGACGCGGTGTTCAGCTTTATTTTGCAGGGCGGCGGTATTGCACTGGCGCTGCTGCTGGTGGCCATTGTGGTCATTTTTCTCATTTCACGGCGCATCACGGCGCCCATACACGTGATGGTGGATGCAGCCAACCGCATGGCAGACGGGGATGTGGACGTGGACGTCCAGGTGGACACCAGGGACGAGATGCGCCAGCTGGCCGACGCGTTTGAGCGGATGATAGCCAGCAGCCGGGAGCAGGCCGACGTGATTAGCCGCATTGCCGAGGGCGATTTGAGCGTGGGGGTACACCTGCGCAGCGAGCGAGACGTGGTGGGCAAGGCCCTGCGCGAGATGCTGGCCATGAACAATACCGTTTTTGCCCAGATAAACCACACGGCCGAGCAGGTGGCGGCCGAGGCGCACCAGATTGCCGACGGCGCGCAGAACCTGGCCCAGGGCAGCACCGAGCAGGCGGGCGTGGTGGAGGAGCTGTCGGCCTCCATTGCCACGGTGGCCGCCCGCGCCAAAGACAACGCCGACGTGGCCATGGACGCGGCCCGCCTAGCCGGTGAGATCCGCGACAACGCCGAGAAGGGCTCCGGCCAGATGGCACACCTCACCACGGCGGTCAATGAGATATCGGAGGCCAGCCAGGCCATTGGTAATGTCATCAAGGTCATCGACGACATCGCTTTCCAAACCAACATTCTGGCGTTGAACGCCGCGGTGGAGGCCGCGCGCGCCGGCGAGCATGGCAAGGGCTTTGCCGTGGTGGCCGACGAAGTGCGCAATTTGGCCGCCAAGAGTGCCGAGGCCGCCAAGGACACCGGCGCCATGATCTCCAACTCGATAGAAAAAGCGGCACAGGGCGCCCAGATTGCCGAGGAAACGGCCGCCTCCCTGGCCGACATCGTCAGCGGCATTAACCAAAGCGGCGAGATGGTGCGCGGCATTGCCACATCCTCGGAAGAGGCCAGCGACGCCGTGGCGCAGGTGAACATTGGCATAGACCAGGTGGCCGCGGTGGTGCAGCGCAACAGCGCCACCGCCGAACAGAGCGCCGCCGCCAGCGAGGAGATGAGCAGCCAGTCGGAGGTGCTGCGGGGGCTGGTGGCCCGCTTTAAGCTGTACGGGGATGGCGGGCAAAAAAGCCTGGAGGCGCCGGGCGCGCCGCCGGCCGGCTGGTAACGCAGGGCAAACCATATTGAGTGATCAGACATCAAAAAGCAAACAACCCCCGGAGCCGCTTGAAAAGCAAGCCCCTCCGGGGGTTGCTATTTTCGTGCTGTTTTTGTGGGGCGGCCGGGTATGGTTTTGGCAGCGTACGGCTTGCCAAAGCATGCGGCGCCTGTGCGCGAGAAGATACTTTATTATTAGGCTATAGTTTGTTTGCCACAATACCTCGACATCCGAAGTATTGGAAGCTATAATGCAAATACCGAAGCAGGCAGCCTTGCAGCACGCAGACGCCTTGCCCGGATGCCCGGGCCCTTACAGCGCGGCGGCAGCCGGCTGCATAGGGGCGGGAGGTGAAACCTTGTCAATAACCTTTGACCTGATACGGGGGCATACCGATGCCATCATCCTCTCTTATCTTTTTGAGGGGGACAGCTATAGTTATCAGATCAACAAAGACATCCTGAATGCCACCGACGGCCAGTTCGAGCTGAAGGAAGCCACCCTGTACACCGCCTTTCGGCGGCTGGAGCAGGGCGGCATGATCACTTCGTACTGGGGCAACGAGAACGTGGGCGCACGCCGCCGGTACTACCGTATCACCGAGGACGGGCGCGAGGCCTACGCCAGCTACAAGCGGGAGTGGGAGTACAGCAAGAAAATTCTGGACAAACTAATCAAATAGAAGTGATCGGCTTTGGATGTGAGAAAAAGATTGCGGGAGCAATTGGACTTTTTGTTTGCCAACGCGCCGCGCACCCGCGCCTCGTGGGAGCTGCAGGAGTAGCTGCTGGCCAACTCGATGGAGCGGTATGAGGACCTGACCAAAAACGGCATGGACGCGGAGGAGGCCCTGCGCAGCGTGATGGCCAGCATTGGCAATGTGGACGAGCTGGTGGCCGCCCTGCCCGACGAAGGCCAAAGCGTGCGCCTGCCCATAAGCGACGAGCAGCGCGCCCGCTCGGCCCGTACGGTCACCATCGCCATAGGGCTGTATATCCTGGCGGGGGTGGTATTTTTCATCGGGGTGTTCCTCGGCGGCGTGGTGTGGGACTATGCCGTACTGCTTGGCCTCATCCTGGCCGCGGCCATCTGCATCATCCCCACCTACATGCTGGTGTAAAACGCCAGGCGCTGGCCGCAGTACAAAAAAAGCGAGGAAACCGTGGTGGAAGAGTTCAAGGAGTGGAGCAACGACAACAAGAAGGCCAAATCGGTGCGGGGGGGGGCCATCTCCTCGCTGGTGTGGACGCTGACGATCCTCATCTATCTGCTGCTAAGCTTCTGGACGGGCGCCTGGTACATCACCTGGATTCTGTTCCTGGTGGCGGTCTGCATTGAGGCGGTGGTCACCCTCGTCTTCCGCATACGGGAGCTGCGCTGATGAAAAAGATACTGATAGTTGTTATCGTTTTGGTAAGCGTGCTGGGGGTGGGGCTGCTCACCTTCATGGGGCTTACCATTGCGGGCATATTGCCCCAGGGCGGGTTCAGCTTTGGCATGGCAGAGCCGGAACTTGCCAACCGGCAAACCTTTTCGGCCGCGCAGTATGAAAGCATCTCCGTCAGCTATTCGAGTGAAGATATCACCCTGCTGCCCTCGGCCACGGGCGAGGTGGTGCTGGAGGAATACCTGAACAACTGGGACGACGACATGCTGGCGAACATCGACAGCGGCGGCGATACCCTGACCATCAAGGCGGGCCGGCGCAACTTTACTTTAAGCTTTTTCTCCTGGCGGGCCAAAATAAAGCTGTACCTGCCCGCCGGCTGGCAGGGTGCGCTGGTGCTGGAGGACAGCAGTGGCAGCGTGCGCCTGCAGTGGGACTAAAGCTGAACCTTTGAAAAAACAAGCAGGCCGCCTCCCGGCAACAGGGGGGCGGCTTTGGTATTAAGGCGGGGCAGAGCAGGCGTGCGGCATTCCCCTCCGCGCCGCTACAATGAAAAAATCACCACGGCTGCGGTGATTTTTTCTATTCCGCTATGCTGCGGGAAACGCCGCCCACCCGGCCGCGCCCGCCTGCTCTGCGTGGTTGGCTCGGGGGTTTTTGGGCAAGCAGCCCTAAAAGAACAGCGCCTGCGTAAACAAAGTAAGCAGCGGCAGCGTAATAACCATAAGCGCGGTGCCCTGCACGGCGGCGCGGGTGGCAAAGGGGATGTCTTTGCCAAACTGTTCGGCGAACACCACGTTCACGGTGGCGGGCGGCAGGCCCAGCAGCACCACGCAGGTGGCGGGCATCACGCCCCGCAGGCCGACGGCCCACAAAATAAAACCGGTGCCCAGCGGGAACACCACCATGCGGAACAGGTTTATCAGCCAGGCGCTGCCGCTGGTAAGCAGGGTGCTGGGCTTTAGCGTGGCCAGCGAAGCGCCAATGATGAACATGGAGAAGGGGGCCGACATGTCGCCAATCAGGTTGGCGGTGTCCACAATGGCAATGGGCAGGCGCAGCGGCGAAATGAACAGCAGGATGGAGCCGAGCGAGATCCAGCTAACAGGGTTGCGCAGCACCGATTTAATGCCGCCGCCCTTGCCCACCAGCGTTTTGATGCCCAGGGTGTAGCAGAACAGGTTTTGCACCATGGTGTTGATCACATTGTAAAGCGAGCCCTCGGCGCCGTAGATTTGCGCGATGATGGGAAAGCCGATGAAGCTGTTGTTGGAATAGGCGGCCAGGTTCACAAACTGCCCCTTGTTGGCCTGCTCAATGGGCAGCGGCCGGCTTACAAGCTGCATCAGCAGGTTGGCCAGCACGTAGTAAGCCACCGAGATGATGCCGGTGAGCAGCAGGTTGCCGGCCTGGCTGGCGTTGTAGGGGCTGTTGCCCACCGCCAGTATCTTGGCCGGCATGATAACGTTGACCAGCATCCAGGACAGCTTTACCTGGAAGGCGTCGTCGAACACCCGGCCCTTGCGCAGCGCAAAGCCCAGGGCCATCATGATGACGATTTTGATGATGAGGTTGGCCAGGGTGGCAGCGGACATGCGGTGGTCTCCAGTCTGTAAAATGCTATTCGCAAAAATCTAGGTCGTGTTGACGCAGACGAACAATTATGATACAAAAAGAGCATGAAAATGCTAAAAAGGCACTACAAACAAATTGAACATATGTTCCCTAAACAGCGGGGCAACGTAGCCTATAGCAACTTG
>JAAYCI010000071.1 GCA_012729855.1 Oscillospiraceae bacterium | reverse complement strand
TCCGTTTTTATGCCCGGCGCCCTGGCGGGCGGTGCGGGCCCGCACAAAGCGGGGTGCCGCCATCCATGGCGGGAAGCCTTGCTGTTTGGCGCGGGGGTTCTACAAGTTGACGGGACACTGCTGGATACGCTAGAATGAACCATGCTCGGTGGCCCGGCAATGGTCGCCGATGCTATTCTATCAAGCGGGAGGGACAAAGCATGCGGGAACCCCATGAAAATAGGGAAACGCCCGAACTGCAGCCGGCCGAGGGCGCCCCAGCCCCCGCCGCGCAGGGAAATGCGGCAGGGCCGGCGACAGCCGCCGGCCGCGACGCCGTACGCGCTCAAAAGCGCGCGCGCTTTCGGCTGTGGAAGCACAAGGACGTGAACGCCGGGCGGGAGAGCTTTGCCGCCGGGCTGAATATTTACAAGATGATCTGGATCTTCATCCTGGGCTGCGTTATTGGCGTGGTGTTCGAGACGCTGTTCGTCTTTTTTGAGGACGGGGAATGGATGCGCCGCAGCGGCGTGCTGTATGGTCCCTTCAACCAGATATACGGCATGGGCGCCGTGCTGATGACGCTGGTGCTTTACCGCTACCGCAAGAAGAACGCGCTGATTATCTTTGTGGTAAGCGCGGTGCTGGGCGGCGCGTTTGAGTATGTGTGCAGCTGGGTGCAGCAGCTGGCGTTTGGCAGCGTGTCGTGGGAGTACAGCGACATGCCCACCAGCATTGGCGGCCGCACCAACCTGTTTTACACCTTTGGCTGGGGGCTGATGGGCTTCATCTTCATTGTGCACATCTGGCCCTACCTGTCGGAGATGGTGGAGCGCATCCCCAACCGCTTCAAGATACGCCCCTTCAACAAGCCCATACTGGGCAAAACCTTCACCATCGTTTTGGCGGTGGCGCTGGCGCTGGACCTGGCCCTGACCGGCCTGGCGGTGTTCCGCTACGGCACCCGCGCCGAGGAGCGGCCGGCCACCAATTTCATCGACCGCTGGATGGACGACTGGTACCCCGACGAGGTGATGGCCGAGAAGTTCCCCAGCATGGAGTTTGTGGGCCGCACCAACCTGAACAACGCCCAGCTTACCGAAAACCGGGAGGATGTCTCCGGCGGGTTCCGCCAGCGCCTGGGCGGGCAGGCGGATGACGCCGGCGCGCCAGCCGATGAAAGTGATGCGACGGCTGGCAGCAGCAACGGATAGGCCTATTTGGCAAACAGCCGCCACACCCGCCAGCCCACATAGCGGAAAACCCCCACAATGAGGCTGCCCTCCACCCAGAAGTAATGGCCAAGGTTGCGCAGGCGGAAGCGCGGCTTTTTGGTTTTCAGCAGCAGGCGGAAGCCCTCGGCCATGCCCTGCCGCCAGGGCCCGCCAAAGCCCCGCAGGTGGAACACCAGGGTTTTCACCAGGTAGCCCACCAGCAAAAAGGGCAGGTTGAGTATCAGCATAACAATAGGCATGTTCTTGCAGGGCAGCAAAAGGCTGTTGCGCCCGCTTTGTATGCTTTTAAAGGCGTTGTACCTGGCGCCGGTGGTGCCGGCCGTGGTGGCCCCGCCAATGTGCCGGCAGCGCGCGGCGGTGCACAGCCGGTTTTTGTAGCCCAGGCTGTTGGCCCGCCAGCCAATGTCCACGTCCTCAAGGTAGGCGAAAAAGCTTTCGTCGAAAAAGCCAATGGCGTCAAAAACGCTGCGGCGGTAAAGCGCCGCGCCGCCACAGGCGGAGAAGATGCGGGCATCCCGCCGGTAGCGGGCGGCGGGCATGCCGTCGCCCCGCTTGAACGCCCAGCCGAACAGGGTGACAAAATCGCCGGCGTCGTCAGTTTTTTCGGGCGCGAAGTGCTGCAGCATCAGGCACTGCACGGCGAACAGCTTTTCGTCCTTTTCCATGGCGGCCAGCAGCTTTTCCAGCATGTCCGGCTGGGCGAAGGCGTCGTTGTTAAACAGCAGCACATAGGGCGCCCTGGCCGTTTTGATGCCCAGGTTCACCGCGGCGGAAAAGCCGGTGTTGGCGGTGTTTTCTATCAGCGTATAGCCCGGCCGGCCGCGGTGGCTGCGGGCGGTGGCCAGGCTTTCATCGGTGGAGCCGTTGTCCACCACAATCAGCTCAAAGTCCTGCTCGGTTTGGGCGAAAAGGCTGTCTATGCAGCTCTCCAGCCACCCGGCGCCGTTCAGGTTTGGCAATACAATGCTGGCTTTCAGGCAGGCACCCCCTGTGTGTTGATGGAAGATCGTTCTTATTCTATCGGTTTTCAGGCGTTTGCGCAAGGGCGGGCTTTACTTGTGTAAACACAGCAAATACGCTATAATACCAAAACGGGCGCCTTGCAAACAGGGGCGCCTTTCTACCGCACACATTTATAGGGGAAGGGCAGCAGGATGATCATCAGCGCCAGCCGGCGAACCGACATACCCGCACATTATGCCGACTGGCTCTTTGCCCGACTTCAGGCGGGGTTTGTCACGGTGGCCAACCCCTACAACCCCGCGCAGCGCCGGGTGGTGGATTTATCGCCCCGGGCGGCGGATGGCTTTGTGTTCTGGACCAAGAACCCCGCGCCCCTGCTGGACAGGCTGGGGAAGCTGGACGCCTGGCCATGGTATATACACTGCACGCTTACGGGCGCCGGCCCCGAGGTGGAGCCGGGCCTGCCCGACAAGGACGCCGTGGTGCTGCCGGCCATATTGCGCCTGGCCGAAAAGGCCGGCCCACGGCGGGTGGTGTGGCGGTACGACCCGCTGGTGTTTGGCGGGCACTACACGCCCGCCTGGCACGCCGAACGCTTTGCCGCGCTGGCCAACAAGCTGGGCGGCGCGGTGGCAGGGTGCGTATTCAGCTTTTATGCGCCCTACAAAGCGGCCGACAGCCGGATGAAAACGCTGGGCCTGCGCCCGCCCACCGACAATGAAAAACGCCACACCGCCGCCCTGCTGGCCGCCGAGGCCGCCCGCTGCGGCCTTGCCCTGGCCAGTTGCGCCGAGGCGCTGGATTTACAGCAGCCGGGCATTGCGGCCGCGCGCTGTGTGGACGCCGGACGGCTCTCGCTGATAGCGGGGCGGGTGATTGCCGCCGGGAAAGACTCCGGCCAGCGGCCCGGCTGCGGCTGTGCCCGCAGCGTGGACATTGGCGCCTACGGCAGCTGCCCGGCCGGGTGCCTGTACTGCTACGCCGTGCGCGGCGAAGCCGGCGTGCAGCGCTTTATGCACAGCCACAACCCCCTGCGGGACACCGGGCTGGGCATCCGGTGAGGGGAGGGGCCCACGCCAGCCAGCAGACAAAAACCAACGTCCCGAAATGGGGCCTCAAACAAGGATAGGAGATATTTTGGCAACGCAAGAGAAGGGATCGACCTCGATACAACTGAATAACAAGCTGGATAACAAGGCCTTTTACAAAAGCGTGTTCGCGCTGGTGCTGCCCATGGCCCTGCAAAACCTGATAAACGTGGGCGTGCAAAGCGCCGACGTGGTGATGCTGGGGCTGGTGGGCGAGGAGGTGCTGTCGGCCTCCAGCCTGGCGGGGCAGGTGCAGTTTGTGATGATGCTGCTCTTCTTCGGGCTGGCGTCGGGCGCGTCGGTGCTTACGGCCCAGTACTGGGGCAAGGGCGACGTGCGTACCATCGAGAAGGTCATGGCCATCACCCTGCGCATGAGCATGGTGGTGGCGGTGCTGTTCGCGCTGGCGGCGTTTTTCCTGCCCCAGCAGCTGATGCGCATCTTCACCAACGAGGACATCGTCATCTATGAGGGGGTCAAGTACCTGCGCATTGTGGCGGTCAGCTACATTTTCATGGGCTTCACCAACCTGTACCTGATGATCATGCGCAGCCTGGAAAAGGTGATGCTGGCCACGGCGGTGTACCTGGTGGCGCTGGTGATGAACGTGGTGCTGAACGCGGTGTTCATCTTCGGTATGCTGGGCGCGCCCGCTATGGGCATTGAGGGCGCGGCGCTGGCCACCACCCTGGCCCGCGTGGCAGAGCTGGTCATCGTGGCCATTTACGCCGCCCGCAACCAGGTGGTGCGGCTGCGGCTGAAGGACTTTTTGGCCAAGCACACGCTGCTCTTCCGCGACTTTATGCGCTACGGCGGGCCCACCATATTGAACGAGCTGTTCTGGGGGCTGGGCATCGCCACCAACGCGGTCATCATCGGGCACCTGGGGGCCAGCGTGGTGGCGGCCAACTCCGTTACCAGCGTTACCCGCCAGCTGGCCATGGTGGTAAGCTTTGGGGTGGCCAACGCGGCCGCCATACTGATAGGCAAGGCCATTGGCGGCGGCGACACCCCCCGCGCCGAGGCCATTGGCGGCAAGATGATGAAGCTGTCGGCCATCACCGGCCTGTGCGCGGCGGCGCTCATCCTCATCATCCGCCCGTTTGTGGTTATGATGATGAACCTGACGCCGGTGGCCGAGGACTACCTGGGCTACCAGCTGCTGCTGATGAGCGCCTATGTGTTCCTGCAAACCATGACCACCACGATGGTGGTGGGCATCTTCCGCGGCGGCGGCGGCACCCGCTTTGGCCTGATACTGGACGTGGGCGCGCTGTGGGGCTTCAGCATTTTGTTTGGCGCGCTGGCGGCCTTTGTGTTCAACTGGCCCGTCAAGGTGGTGCTGCTTATCATTCTGCTGGACGAAGTGGTGAAGGTGCCCATTTGCCTGTGGCGCTACCGCAGCCGCAGGTGGCTGAACAATGTGACCAGATAAGGGCCCTTTAGGGCAAAATTTGGCTTGCATAGCAGCATCTTGCCTACGGCAACATGCTGCGGCAAACAAATGGGGCCCTATGGGCCGAGCCGGGCTTGCGCAGCAAACCGGCGAGCCCGCGCCCGGCGAACCAAGCAGCGTAGCTGCGCAGTGTGAGCCGCAAGACTGCGCCCCGCAGGGCGCGTTTCGAGCGAAAGGTGAATCCGCCGCAGGCGGAGAGAAGTGCCCCTGGGGGCCAACCGAGCGCAGCGAGGCACTTAGCGCGAGATGCGGCGGGAGGCCGCCGAGGCGTGGGTGTGAACTTCCCAACAGCAGCAAGCTTAGGGCGAGGGCTTGCCCACTGCACCAAGATAGGAGACAGGAAACATGCTAAGAACACTGGGCTGGGTCATTTGGCTGTTTGGCTACCTGGTAAGCCGGCTGCCCTTTTACTGGAAGGCCAAAAGCCTGCAAAAAAAAGGCGATATTGCCGGCAAAGAAGCCGCGGTAGACAAGCAGGTACAGCTGTGGACCACCCGCCTTTTACACCACCTGAAAACCCGGGTGATATTGGAAGGGGTGGAGAACATGCCCCCGCCCGATGAGCCGGTGGTGTTTGCCTGTAACCACCAAAGCTTTGTGGATATCCCGGTTATCCTGGATGTCATACGCCCGGTGCGGCCCATCTTGGCGCGCACCGGCATTGGCAAGGTGCCCATGCTCAGCGGCTGGATGAACCTGATTGGCTGCATTTATGTGGATAGGGACGACGTACGCGCCAGCGTGGCGGCCCTGCGCGAGGGCGAGGCCATTTTAGAAAGCGGCCGCTCGATGATCCTGTTCCCGGATGGCACGCGCTCCAAAGGCGACGCGATGGGCACCTTTGAGCCGGGCGCGGTGCGCATGGCCTGGAAGGCCGGCGTGCGCATCATTCCCATAGCCATAGACGGCACCTGGAAGGTGCTGGAGGGCAACGATTACAAGATACAGCCGGCCGACGTGCGGGTGACCATCCTGCCGGCGGTGGAGGCGAAGGACCTCTCCAAAGCCGACCAAAAGGCGCTGCCCGGCCGGCTGGAAGAGATGATACGCGAGGCGAAGGACAGGGCCCTTTAGGGCAAAATTTGGCTTGCATTGGAAGAAGCCCGCCCATGGTATAGAGCTTGGAGCAAACAAATTTTCCCGCGCCCGGCGAACCAAGCAGCGTAGCTGCGCAGTGTGAGCCGCAAGAGGCGGCGGTACGCCGCCGAGGCGTGGGTGGTATTGAAGCCGCTGCGTACCCTTGCGGATGCGCCCGCCCGGCAGTGCCGCTATGGCACCGGACATGTGCGGGTGGTGGGCAGGGCACACTCACGTTGCCTGCCAAGGGAAGTGGCTTGTGCCCGGTGCCATAGCGGCACCACCAGGCAGCCACATCCGCAAGGGCAGGGAAGCTGGGTTAGAACAAGTAAAGCGCAGAGAAAGAGAAAACATCCCGGAATGCCTTGCGGCTTCCGGGATGCTTGGTATGCAAAAGAGGATGAAGCTGTTTAGTGCATGGCCTGGCCGCCGTCCACGCTGATGGACTGGCCGGTGATGTAGCGGGCTTTGTCGCTCACCAGGAACACCGCGGCGTTGGCAATGTCGATGGGCTCCTGCGGGATGCCCATGGGGATGGCGCGGGTGACGGTTTCGTCCCAAATGTCTTCCTTGCTGCGGCCGGTGAGGGCGTGCAGGGACTCCAGGCCTGCCTCCCACATGGGGGTGCGGATGATACCCGGGCACATGATGTTGAAGCGGATGCCCATGGGCGCGGCGTACTTGGCGTACTGCCGGGTAAGGCTGACCACCGCCATTTTGGACACGGCGTAGTGCGGGTTGATGGCAGGGTATACCCAGGCGGCGATGGAGGCAAAGTTGAGCACGGTGCCGTAGCCCTGCTCCTTCATGGCCAAGAGGGCCTGGCGGCTGCCAAACTCCACGCCAAACAGGTTGATGTCCATGATGCGGCGGAACTCTTCCTCGGTGGTGGTCTCCAGGTTGCTCAGGGGGCCAATGCCGGCACCGTTGATGACGATATCCAGCTTGCCAAATTCCTTTTTGGCGGTGGCGAACAGGGCCTCCACCTCGGTGCGCTTGGTCACGTCGGTTTTCTGCGTGATGGCCTTAACGCCCATCTTGGTCACCTTGTCGGCCATGTCATCCAGGCCGGCGGTGTTAATGTCGCCGCCAATGATATTGGCGCCGCTGTCGGCCAGCACCAGGGCGGTCTCCAAGGCCAGGCCGCTGCCTGCGCCGGTAATCAGAACATTCTTGCCGGTGAAATCCAGGGTATACATATTCGAACTCCTCTCTTGTGCGTGTGATTATTCCCCATACGGGGGCCAACCGCCAAAGGGCGGATAAAGCCGAGCGATGTTTGATGGATTTTTGGGGCGAGGTTTGGTATACTGTTCCTGTTCGGGGCACTCCGTTTACAATTCTAACATCCCAATGAGGCGTTGTCTATAGATGAAGAAGCTTCTGCCTGTAAAAATTGGTCAGTTTGCCATAATAGGGCTGCTGAGCCTGCTGCTTTGCGCGGCCGCCTGGCCGCAAGGGGCGTACAGCACTGCCGGCGGGCAAGCCACGGCGGTTGTTTTCAGTGCCTCGGGCGCGGGCAGCAGCGAGGCCGGGGAGGAGCCGGAGGCCGAAGCCGACCTGTTTGCGCCCGACTACACCCCCCAGGCCGAGGCCGTATGCCTGGTGAACGAGAACAGCGGCCTGGTGGTGTACGAAAAGAACGCCGACGCGCCCATGGTGAGCGCCAGCCTGGTGAAGATGATGACCTGCATCCTGGCGGTGGAGAGCGTGCAAAAGGCCGGCCAAACACTGGACGAGGTATTGGTGGACAGCACCGACAAGGGCTGGGTGTACGACGCGCTTTACGGCAAGAACGCCTCCACGGCCGACATACGCAAGGGTGAGATATTGAGCGTGCGGGAGCTGCTGTATGCCGCGCTACTGCCCAGCGCCAACGAGGCCGCGCTGCTGCTGGCCGACTATGTGAGCATCGGCTACATCCCCAACTTCATCTACATGATGAACGCCAGGGCGACGGCGCTGGGCTGCACCGGCACGGTGTTCACCGACCCCAACGGCCTGGACGAGGGCAATGTGACCACCGCGCGCGACATGACCAAGATCACCCGGGCGTTTTTCAGCGTCCCGGAGCTGGCCGAGATTGCCGCGGCGGCCAGCTACGAGATGGCCGCCCACGAAAAGCACGACGCGCCCTATTTCATCCACACCACCAACCGCCTGCTGGTGCCCAGCAGCCCCTACTACAATGCCTTTAAAAAAACGGCCGGCTGTGTGGTGGGCGGCAAAACCGGCAGCCTGGGCGAGTGGCAGAACTTCGCCTCCCTGGCCACGCAGGACGGCATGACCTACATCTGCGCCGTGCTGCACAGCCCCAACGCCGCCGACCCCATAGGCGCCGACCTTTCCCCCGCGCAGGCCCGCCCGGCGCTGTATGAGAGCGCCGCGCTGTACAACTGGGCCTTTGCCGCGCTGGAGGTGCGCCCGGCGCTGGACGTGACCCAGCCGGTGACGGAGATAAGGGTGAAATTTTCCACCCAGCAGGGTAGTGTGCGGCTGATGCCGGGCGACGACGTGACGGCGCTGCTGCCCAAAGAGGCCGGCAACGACCAGATACGCCGCCACTACGACCTGCCGGAGTATCTGGAAGCGCCCGTGCAGGCCGGCGACGCGGTGGGCAGCGTGACCCTGGTGCTGGCCGGGCAGGTGCTGGGCAGCACACAGCTGTATGTGGAAAAAGACGTGGCCCGCAACGGCTTGCTGTATGCGCTGGACGGCGTGGGCCAGTTCTTTACCTCACTGTACCTGCGGGTGCTGGTGGTAACGGTGCTGGTGGCCGCGGCGCTGTTTGTGCTGGTGATGTTCCTTTTAAACCGCCACAAGGCGCAAAAAAAGCAGCGGCAGGCCGCCGCCGCGCAAAATGCCAGCAGGCTGCCGCGGCCTGCACAGCAGCCGCAGCCCACCCAGAGGCCGCGCCAGCAAAATGTGCCGCCGGTACAGTCTCAAAGCCGGCCGCCGCCGGCCAGGCGGCCCGGGCGCGCCGCGCCGCCCGACGACCGGCGCAGCGGGACGCGGTAGCGCTACCGGTGGTTTGCCAAAGTATATGGCTTTCGGGCGAGGCCTTACTTTTTGTCTCGCCAAAAAGCAATAAAAAGCGCCCGGGAACCCATCACATCGGCCCCCACCGCCTGAAGGCGGCGGAGGCTGGGTGCGGCGGGATTCTGGCGGCGTTCGCGGCCGCCTAATGGCTCCGCGATACAATTGAAGGCCAAGAGCAAGGGCAGACAGTACGGAGACCATGCAGCTGCAGAGGCTGCTTAAAGGGGTATCAAATGGAAAACAACATATTCTGCCGCAACCTGTCCATGCTGGTGGACTTTTATGAGCTGACCATGGCCAAGGGCTACCTGGAGGAGGGCATTGGCGACAAGGTGGCGGTGTTTGACATGTTCTTCCGCAAGGTACCGGACGGCGGGGGCTTTGCCGTGATGGCGGGGCTGGAGCAGTTCATCGAGGTGATAGACAACTTCGGCTTCATCGAGGGGGATATTACCTACCTGCGCGGCAAGGGCATGTTCTCGGAGGCATTCCTGGGCTACCTGCGGGATTTTGAGTTCCACTGCAATGTGTGGGCGGTGGAGGAGGGCACGCCCATCTTCCCGGGCGAGCCCATTGTTACGGTGGAGGGGCCCTGCATCGAGGCGCAGCTGATTGAAACGCTGCTGCTGGTTACCTTCAACCACCAGTGCTTGATAGCCACCAAGGCCAACCGGGTGGTGCGGGCCTGCGCCGGGCGGCCGGTGATGGAGTTTGGCTCGCGCCGGGCGCAGGGCTACGACGGCGCGCTGTACGGCGCGCGGGCGGCCTACATTGGCGGGTGCGCGTCCACCAGCTGCGTGATGGCCGACCGGGTGTTCGGCATCCCGGTGTCGGGCACCATGGCCCACAGCTGGGTGCAGATGTTTGACAGCGAGTACGAGGCGTTTAAGAAATATGCCCAGCTGTACCCCCACAACTGTATGCTATTGGTAGACACCTACAGCACGCTGAAAAGCGGTGTGCCCAACGCGATACGGGTGTTCGACGAGGTGCTGAAGCCCCTGGGCATCGCGCCCAAGGGTATCCGCATCGACAGCGGGGACATCGCCTATCTCTCCAAGCGGGCGCGGGCCATGCTGCAGGCGGCCGGCTACGGCGACGTGCCCATCTGCGCCTCCAACGCGCTGGACGAGTACATCGTGCGCGATTTGCTGGTGCAGGGGGCCGAAATCGACCTGTTCGGCATTGGCGAGAGCCTTATCACCTCGAAGTCCTCGCCGGTGTTTGGCGGGGTGTACAAGCTGGCCGCGGTGAAGGAGGGGGAGGCGTACATCCCCACCATCAAGATAAGCGAGACGGTGGAGAAGATCACCACCCCCCACCTGAAGAAGCTGTGGCGCATCTACGACAACGACAGCGGCCAGGCCATGGCCGATTATATTACGATGTGGGACGAAAAAGCCCCCAGCTGCGAGCATGGCATCACCCTGTTTGACCCCATTGAAACCTGGAAGCGCCGCACCTACACCAACTGCCACGCAAAGCTGCTGTCCACCCCCATTTACGTGCAGGGCAGGCGGGTGTACACCCCGCCCCCCCTGGCCGACGTGCGGGCCCACTGCGCCGCCCAGGTGGGCACCCTGTGGGAGGAAGTGAAGCGCTTTGAGTACCCCCACCGCTACTATGTGGACCTTTCGCAGAAGCTGTGGGACGAGCGGGCGCGCTTACTTGAAGAAGGGACACTTTGATATACCAATAAAACAATGAATGCCCCGAAGGTGAGCTTCACACCGGCGGGCGTGAGCAGCAAAACGGTGAAGTGGTCCTCCGGCAACACCAAAATAGGCATGGTGAACAGCAAAACCGGCAAAGTGACCATTAACGCCAAGGCCAAGAAGGGCCACACCTTTGCCGGCTGGTACGACGGCAAGACGAAGGTATCCTCCCAAGCCGCCTATAAGTATAAAGTGGTAAAAAATGTGACACTGACGGCGAAATTTACCAAGGACTAGCCGGCGGGAAGCACGCCCAGCGCGGCAGACGCCGCACACCATAAAAAAAGGGCAACGGGCCGCCCGGCGATGGCGGCCCGTTGCCTTTTTGCAGGTGGGTATAAAGGAAGTATCGGCACTATGGCGATGGGAGGTCGGTCATGGGTTCAGGCGTCGAACTCTTCCGCCTCGTAGGCGTCGTATTTGCCGGCGTTGTACAAAATGCGCTTCACTTCGTGCAGGGCCTTTCGCTGCTCAATATAGCTTTTCACGCGGCTGTCGCTTTCATCCAGCTTGCCCAGGTCTTCGTCCAGGCGGTAGAAGCTGTTGTCGATCTGGCTCAGCAGCACGGCCTCGCTGTCACGGTCGCTGCTGATAACGTTGTCGTGCAGGGCGGCGTCTTCCATCTCCACGTCGGTTAGCCTGTTGGCCAGGCGGGTGATCTTGCGGATCTCCATGATGGCCTTTTGCTGCTCGTAATAATGCTGCACGCGGTTATCGTCCACATCCAGGCTGTCCAGAGTGGTGTCCAGCTTGACCATGGTGTCGGCAATTTTGTCCAGTATTTTGTCTTCTTTTTTGGCATAGTCTTTCATGGGAATGCCTCCTGTCATGGTGGGCGGTGCGGGGGTGGGGCGGGTACACCGCCATGGGTGGTGTCTCATTCTACCCACCACCGGGGAACGAAAAAAACACAACGCTGTCGACATCCCATGCTAAAACAAAAAACATCACCAGCCTGGCCGAAAAAACACCCCCACCATGGTGGGGGTGTTCGAAAGCGCGGGGGAGCGGTTTAGCGGATCTGGGAGAAGCCGCCGTAGGTGGAGGCGTCGAAGCGGTGTTTCAGCAGGCGCAGCGCGCCCTCGTTGGCGTCGGCTTCGCATATGGGGGTCACGTGGTTCAGGTACATGTCAAACAGGGTGTAGGCGCCGCCCAGGGGCTTTACAATCTCCATCTCGGCCCACGGGTCGTCGGGGGTTTCGCCCAGGGTGATATCGAAGGTGGCGGGGTCCCAGCGCTTGATGTCCACCTGGATATCCAGCTCGACGATGCGGCCGTTGACAAAGCCGGGCTTGCCATCTACCATGCCGGCGTTGTACAGGTAGAAGAAGGAGTTGAAGGGTACCTTGTTGCCTACTTTATAGTCGGCAAAATGGGTTTCGCCGGCGGGGGCGTTGTACTGGCCGTTGATGTCGGCAGTAAGCTGCAAAAGGTCCACGCCGTGGCGGGCAATGCGGGCCTTGCCTTCGTTGGCAAAACGGCTTATTTCAAACGTTTCCACCAGCTTTTTGGGCATGTTCAGCTTTTCACGGCCCAGGTAGCCGCCCATCTCGGCGCCGGGGCCGTCCAGCAGCAGCGACATGGTCCACAACGCGTGGCGGTCGCCGTGTTTGGCGCGCAGGGTCATCGAGGCCTCGCGGTACCAGGGCATCAGCGTGGGGTTCAGGATATTGCAGACGTAGATTTGCACCACCGGGCTGGCCAGCTCCAGGGGCGGGGGCAGCAGACGCTGCAGCACCTCGGGCTTGGACTCCCAAGCGGCGATGTAGCCTTCCATGTTCAGCAGATGGTTCGAGGTAAAGGTTTTGAGGAGATCATCGGGCGTGGCCAGGTAACTGTATTTGCTCATTGTCTTGCCTCCTGTTTCCATGGTGTTGTGGTCTGTTTCAGGACTCTGACAATATAATAACACAGTCGCACGGGGGCGTCCATAGCCAAAAGGCCGATTTTTGCAAGGCCTGTTGGCTATTTTTGGCGGCTGAAAAACAAGTGGCATCATTATTTTGTGGCCCTGCCGCGTTGCCCCGGAACGGCAGGTGGGGTATAATTGCAGTAAACAGGGCACGGGAAAGGCGGGCAACCGGATGAAAATGGAACGGATAGGCCGGCGGAACTATGTGGTGACCTTCGCGCTGGACGCCTGGGATTTGAACCTGCACTTCATCACCGGCGAGCGGTACAATTATGTCATCGACACCGGGCTGGGCTCTGGGAGCATGGCGCCCATACTGGCCTGGCTGCAAAAAAGCCCCAAGCCCGTGGTGGTGGTGAACACCCACTTCCATTGGGATCATATCTGGGGCAACCACTGCTTTGGCAGCGCGCTCATTGTTTCCCACCGGCTGTGCCGGGAGATAATAGCGGAGAAGTGGGACGACATGCTGCTGAAAAACCGGCGATATGTGCGGGGCACGGCGGAGAAAGCCCTGCCCAACCTGGTGTTTGAGCAGGCGCTGCATTTTCCCGACGACGGCATCCAGCTGCTGTACACGCCGGGGCATACCGTCGATTGTATCAGCGTGTACGACGAAAGGGACAAGGTGCTGAACGCAGGCGACAACATTGGCGACACCCTGGACGAGCTGGTGCCCAACATCGAGACCGACAAGGCGGTGTTTGCCCAAACCATGCGCGCCTGCCAGCAGCTGGGCGTAGCGGCCTGCGTATCGGGCCACAACGTGCTTTTGGGCCCGGCGGTGTTTGGGCAGATACTGGATTTACTATAAACCACACAGCAGCGAGGAAGTGCTTTGGCATGGCAGGCGATTTTAAAAAGGCGTTTGACAAGGGCATGCCGGTGATTACCTGGGTAAAGAAGCAGGGGTTTGACAGTGTGGAGGCGTTTGAGGCCTACATTGAGGAACTGAAAGAAAAGGCCGAAAAATACGACGCGCTAATGGCGCAGGATGACTGAACAGACAAGCATATGCAAGCAAACAGCCGCCCGGCAAGGGCGGCTGTTTTGGTACGGGGTTTAATGGGCAGTCATTACAGCTCCTGCTCGTAGTGGCCGTAGGTGCCCACGTCAAAGCGCTGCTTCAGCACCCGCTTGATGCCCTCGGCGGTGTCCACCTCGCCCATGTCCTGCGCGCCGGTGATGAACAGGTCGAACACACAGTAGGCGCCGCCAATGGGCTTGATGACGCCAATTTCGGCGATGGGGTCGTTGGGGGTTTCGCCCAGCTCAATCTCAATGGTGGCTTTTTCCCACTTCTTCATCTCCAGGTGGCAGGCGGCCAGCAGCATGCGGCCGCCGAAATAGGCGGGCTTGCCCTCCACATAGCCCTTGTTGTACTGGAACAGGAAGGAGTCGTTGTTCACCGTGCCGCCGGGCACAAAGTCCTTAAAGACTTCCTCGGCGGCGGGGTCGTTGTACTGGCCGTTGATGTCGGCTTTTACGTCAAACAGCGGCACGCCGCCGCGCACCACTTGGGCGCGGCCCATGGGGCCCATGCGGTCGATGGTGAACGCATCGGCCACCTTCTTGGGGATCTTCATGCCCTCGCGGCCCAGATAGGCGGCCATCTCGGCGCCCGGGCCCTCCACCGGCATCAGCAGGGTGTACCAGCCCACGCTGCCGTTCATCGAGCATTTGATGGTCAGGTTGCACTCGCGGTAGCGGGGCAGGTCGGTGCAGTTGTGTATCATGCACAGGTAGGTGCGCACAATGTCACTCTCCAGCTTCAGCGGGGGCGGCAGCACCTTCTGCAGCGCGTCGGCATCGGCCTGCCAAGCCACATAGTAGCCTTCAAAGTTGTACAAACCCATTGGAACCAGCGACTGTTTGACTTCCTCGTCGGTAGCCAGATACGAATACTTGCTCATGGTGAAACCTCCTGAAATACTTTTATTATGGATAGCCTCTTTCCATATTTTCGTTTACTATGAACGGTGTCGTCATCCCGCCCGTTGGGCGGGATGACGCGGCATCATGCCGCGTGCTTGAAAATCATCCCAAGATGATTTTCAAGTTAACTGAGTATAGCATAACCACAGGGGGCCGTCTATAGGCAAAAGGGCGGATGTGTTGCCTGCAAAAGCAAAGGCTTCCAGCAAAAAAAAGCAGCCGCCCACAGGGGCGGCTGCAGTGGCTGGCGTTTTTGGGGTGCGGGCAGGCTTACAGCACCTCGATATAATGGCCGTAGGCGCCCACGTCAAAGCGCTGCTTGTGGGTGCGGCGCAGCGCCTCGATGGTGTCGATCTCGCCCAAATCGCGCATGTTGGTGATGAACAGGTCAAACACGGTGTAGGCGGCGCCAATGGGCTCCACCACCTCCACCTCGGCCCAGGGGTCGTTGGGGGTTTCGCCCAGAATCAGGCTGTCAATGGTGGCGGGCTCCCACTTCTTGATATCCAGGTGGCAGTCGCCAATCATCATGCGGCCACCGGTGTACAGGGGCTTGCCGTCGGCAAAGCCACGGCCATACTGCACCAGGAAAGTGTCGTTGTTGGCCTTCTGGCCGGGCACAAATTCCTTGAAGAAGGGCTCGGCCAGTGCGGGGTTGTTGTACTTGCCGTTGATGTCCACCTTCATTTTGAACAGCTCTTCGCCGCCGCGGCTAAGCGCAGCGCGGCCCAGGGGGCCCATGCGGTCCACCGTGAAGCTTTCGCACAGCTTTTTGGGCATGTTGGTGGCGCGGCCGTAGTAGGCGCCCATCTCGGCGCCGGGCCCCTCGATGTACATGGCCACCACAAACCAGCCGCTGGTGTCGCCCATTTTGCATTTGATCATCAGGTTGGACTCCCGGTACCAGGGCATACCGGAGGGGTTGTGGATCTTTACCATGTAGATGCGCACGATGTCGCCGTCCAGCTGCAGCGGCGGGGGCAGCATGTTCTGCAGCACCTTGGGGTTACTGCGCCAGGCGGCAAAGTAGCCCTCAAAATTGAACAGGTCGGTGGATTTCAGCGAGGCTTGCAGCTCCTCGGGGGTGCTTACGAAAGAATATTTGCTCATCGTCTTTCCTCCCAGAAATAGTTTATCAGCTTTGGCAGGGGTGCCAAAAGCAACCATAAAAACACTATACCATATTGGGGTGAGAACGTCCATTCGTTTCATACGAAACATTTATAAATAGTGGCGATTAAAAGCAATGCTGCGTACAATAAACTACCGCCCGGGCTTTTTGGCCGAGGCGGTAGTTTTTGTGTTTTATTGGGCGGCCGGGTGTTTACGCCGGGGCGGTGGGGATAACGGCCGCGCAGATGAGGTAGGCGATGACGCCGCCGATGAAAGCCCCGACAAACAGCAGCACTACGGCGATGAGGCGCACCAGGGTGGGGTCAATGTTGAAGTATTCGGCAATGCCGCCGCATACCCCGGAGATCATGCGGTTGGTACGGCTTTTATACAGGCGTTTGGGTTCCATAAGAAAGCTCCTTTCAAAGCGATGTGATGTTGGGTTTGGTGTTCAGGAGAAGATAACTTCGATGCTGCCCATGCCGCATTCCAGGTCAAAGTAGGGGTGGGCGTCGCGGCTGCCGCCGCTGCTGTTGCTGTCCAGGCCGCCGGTGCCGTAGCCGTCTATGGTAATGGCCCCCAGGCTCACCTCGGCGCTCCAGCCGTAGTCGTCCGGCCGGGGCACGGTGATGGTGATGCCGCCCATCGAGCAGTTGGCATTCAGCGTTTCGCCCACGGCGCCGGTAAAGTCGATGCCGCCCATGTTGGTGGTCAGCGAAACGGTTTGGCCTTCGAAGCCGGTCACCTCAATGCCGCCCATGCTCACCTCAAACGCGGCGGTGGTGGCGGTGGTGTCACCCAGGGTGATGGCGCCCATATCGGTAATGCAATCCAGCTGCTCCAGGGTGAAGCCGCTGATATCCGCCTCGCCCATGCCAATGTTGATATCCATGCCGTCCAGCACGTCGGCCGGCAGCGTGAGGGTGAAGGTGGTGGTCACATTCTCGCCCCCCAGCCAAAACAGGTTGCGGCCCCAGCCGCCGTCCCAGCGCGAAGAAATATTGTCGTGCCGGGCGGTGATGTGCCATTCGCCGTCGTCGTAGTTTTCGGTGTAGGGCAGCTTGCCGTCCACGGTCAGGGTGGGCGCGTCCCCCGGCACCAGCTTCACGTAGCCGGCGCTGATGTCCAGCGTGAGCTTCTCCACGTCTTCGTAAATAACAACATGCTCGGCGTTGGTGTAGGAAGAGGTGCCAAAGGCGTCATGGCTGCTGTCGCTGCCGTGGCGTTCCTGCCAGCGGCTGGCCCACTTGGGCGCCGAAAACAGGGGTACGTTGTTTTGGCCGCTGTGGTACACCCACTGGCCGTCTATCAGGCTGATAGAGCCGGGCATGCCGCCTATGGCGAAGCCCACAATGGCGATGACCAGCCCCGCCAGGGCTATGCCGCCGAATACCCATAAAACTATTTTTTTACCCATCAGTCAATCCTCCCGGATAATGTTGATATTTCATAAGAGTGGCAATGCTACTTGAAGATTTTGCGCACCAGGCTGCCAATGCCCCGGAAGAAGCCGCCCACCATGCCGGGCAGCACACGGCCCAGCAGCAGCACGCCGCCCCAGCCGCACAGCAGCCCCAGGCCCACACACAGCAGCCCCAGGCCCAGGCCCACCAGGCCCGCGCCGGTGGCCGCCGGAATAACAATGATGCCGGCGATGGCGCTGACAAGCCCGGCCGCCACCAGGGCGACGGCGACGATGATGGGGATGAGGAACAGCACGATGACCACGGCCAGCAGGGCGACGGCCACGCCCAGCAGCGCCCCCCAAATGGGGGACAGCAGCAGCACCAGCAGCACGATGAGCACGATTTTGGCCGCGGTGTTGCGCTGGGTGTCGTACACGGGTGGCGCGGCGGCCTGGCCGCCGGCGCCCGGAGGCGGCGGCCCGCCCGCGCCATGGGGCGGCGGGGGATAGGTGGGGCCGCCCGCGCCGGGCGGGGGCGGGTACACCTGGTTGCGCAAGGCAGGCAGCGGCGGCAGCGGCGGGAAGTTGTGCCCCGCAGGCGCCGCGGGGGCCGGGGCTTGAGCAGGTGCTTCCGGCCCGGCGGTAGCCGCGGGGGGTGTTTGGGCCCCGGCCCCGGCTGCCGCAGTCGTGTCGGGCGCTGTGCCGGACATCGCCAAAATCTCGGCGGCCAGCTTTTCGGGGCTGCCCAGCTGGGCCAGCACCTCTTGCTCCAGTTCGGGGCCGGCTTCGTCCAGGTACTCGCCGTAATATTGCAGGGCCGCCACCCGCTCTTCCGGGCTGGCGGCGGCAAGGCCGGCCTCCAGCGTCTTCAAAAATTCGGTTTTATTCATCGCTTATTCCTCCGAGCAGCAAACTTTCTATCTTGGAGCTGTAGGTCTCCCATGCTTCGCGGCAGAGCTTCAGGTGTTCCTGCCCTTGCAGAGTGATGGTGTAGTACCGCCGGTTCCGCCCGGCGAATTCCTGGTCGTAGGCGGCCAGGTAGCCTTCCTTTTGCAGGCGGCGCAGCACGGGGTACAGGGTGCTTTCGCTTACGTCTACCACACTGCGTACATCCTGGGTAATTTTGTACCCGTAGGTGTCGCTGTGGTTCACTGCGCTCAGCACCAGGGCCTCCAGCAGCGCCGCTCCGGTCGTGAATGTCAACGTTCTCATCTCCCTCGGGCGCGGGTGGGCGGCTGTGCGCGGCCCCGCGTTTTGTGGGTCAGCTTGCGAGAAAACAATATTGTGGTGAAATGCAACATTGTTATCTTGGCAATATTATATGTCGTATAATATTGGTTGTCAATAGGTATCTGCAATTTTTTCAAAATACCTGCTCGCCGAAGGCGAAAACGCCCGCCAAAGCCGCTGCGTCCGTGGAAATAGATTGAATTTGGGGCACTATGCGGGGGGATTTCGGCGGAATGTCGGATTGCCTTTGGCGGGGTGAAGCGTTATAATTTTATCAAAGCAGGCCGCTGGTAACATGATTTGCCGGAAGAGCGGCCGCTTTCCGTTGGTGGCAGGGCCCGAAGGGCTAAGGATGGAAACTGCGAAGCGGTTTATCCCAGCCTGGCGCCCAAGAGGCTGGGCCCGAAGGGCACAGGCGATTGGCCAACGGCGGGTGTATACTACAAGCGGACGCAGGGCAAACGGTTTTAAAGACTAAGAGGGGGCAGGACGAATGTCAAGAGTGTACAATTTCAGCGCGGGGCCCAGCATGCTGGCCCTGCCGGTATTGGAAAAAGCCCGGCAGGAGCTGCTGGAATACGGCAGCACCGGCCAAAGCGTGATGGAGATGAGCCACCGCAGCAAGGAGTTCATTGCCATTGCCGAGGACACCGAAGCCCGCCTGCGCCGGGTGCTGGGCATCCCGGCCAACTATAAGGTAGGGTTTATTCAAGGCGGCGCCACGCTGCAGTTTGCCATGGTGCCGGCCAACCTGATGACGAGCGGCGAAGCCGACTACTGGGTAACGGGCAACTTCTCCAAAACGGCCGCCAAGGAGGCCGCCAAGTACGGCAAGGTGAACATCACGGCCGACTCCGGCGACCGCAACTATACCTATATACCCGACCCCGCCGCCGTGCAGGAAAGCCCGAACGCCAGCTATGTGCACATCTGCCAGAACAACACCATTTTTGGCAGCCGGTTTGCCCAGCTGCCCAAAACCCGCGCCCCGCTGGTGGCCGACATGAGCAGCTGTATTCTAAGCGAGCTCACCGACGTGAGCCAATACGGGCTGATCTATTTTGGCGTGCAGAAGAATGTGGCCCCGGCCGGCATGGCCATTGCCATTGTGCGGGAGGACCTTTTGGGCAAAGCGCCCGAGAACACCCCGTCGCTGATGAACTACAAAACCATCATCGACGCCGACAGCATGTACAACACCCCCAACTGCTGGGATATCTACATGACCGGCCTGACCCTGCAGTGGATTGAAGAGGACATGGGCGGCCTGGCCGCGATGCAAGCCTATAATGAAAAGAAAGCGGCCATTCTGTATGACTACCTGGACGGCCAGAGCTTCTATAATGCCCCGGTGGAAAAGCCCTTCCGCAGCCTGATGAACGTGACGTTCACCGCGCCCAGCACCGAGCTGGACGACGCCTTCTGCAAGGGGGCGGCCGCGGCGGGCATAGTAAACATTAAAGGCCACCGCCTGGTGGGCGGCATGCGGGCGTCCATTTACAACGCCATGCCCGTGGCCGGGGTGGAAGCCCTGGTGGCCTACATGAAAGAATTTGCCGCGGCAAACGGAGGTGCCTGATGTTTACCATTGAAACCCTGAACAGCATTTCACCCAAAGGGCTGGAGCGCCTGCCCTCCTCGCTTTTCCAGGTGGTGGAGCCCGACGCCGACGTGCAGCCCGACGGCATTTTGGTGCGCAGCGCCAACCTGCTGGATGCCGAAGTACCCGAAAGCCTTTTGGCCATTGCCCGCGCGGGCGCCGGCGTGAACAACATTCCCGTAGACCGCTGCAGCGAAGCGGGCATTGTGGTTTTCAACACCCCGGGCGCCAACGCCAACGCCGTGAAGGAGCTGGTGCTGGGGGGCCTTGTGCTGGCCAGCCGCAACGTGGCCGGCGGTATGGAATGGACGGCCTCCATTGCCGGCGAGGGCGAAGCTGTACCTAAGCTGGTGGAAAAAGGTAAGGGCAAGTTTGCCGGGCCCGAGCTGGCCGGCAAAACGCTGGGCGTTATCGGCCTGGGGGCCATTGGCGTGAAGGTGGCCAACATGGCCACCCACCTGGACATGGAGGTGCTGGGCTACGATCCCTTCATCTCCATTGAGTCGGCCTGGAACCTCACGCGCCGGGTGAAGCCCAGCGTCACCCTGTCGGACGTTATCCAGAACTCCGACTATATCTCCCTGCACCTGCCGGTGAACGCCGACACCAAAGAGATCATCAACAAGGACACCATTGCCCAGATGAAGCAGGGCGCCCGCATTCTGAACTTCGCGCGGGGGGAGCTGGTGGACAACGCCGCCCTGCTCACCGCGCTTAAAAACGGAAGGCTGGGCTGCTATGTTACCGACTTCCCCAGCGCCGATTTGATTGGCAAGCCGGGCGTGGTGTGCATTCCCCACCTGGGCGCCTCCACCCCCGAGAGCGAGGAGAACTGCGCCGTGATGGCCGCCGACCAGCTGCGTGAGTACCTGCTGAACGGCAACATCATCAACAGCGTGAACCTGCCCAACGTGAGCGTGCCCAAGAATGGCGGCAGCCGCATCTGTGTCATCAACCGCAACGCCAAGGGCATTCTGGCCGGGCTTACCGCCGTGCTGAACGGCGCCGGGCTGAACATTGAGAACATGACCAACAAAAGCCGCGGCGATTACGCCTACACCATGATAGACGTGGAGGGCGCCGCCGATGCCGCCGCCGTGGAGGCCATCCGCACGGTGGAGGGGGTTATCCGGGTGCGGGTGATTTAAGCCTGCAGCACCTTTGCGGCTGAATAACAGTTGCGGGCTGGTATTTCCATAAAACAGCCAAAGCACGCTCCGGCAAAAGCCCGGGCGTGCTTTTTTACCACGACATGGTAATTTTACAATTACTTGCCGGTTTTCTCTGTTCTTTTACCGGGCATATGGTGTAGAATGATACCGACGGCACAGCCTGCCGCGGAAAGGACGTGTGGACCCTGGCCATATTGGTAACGGGTGGCGCCGGGTATATCGGCAGCCACACCTGTGTGGAATTGTTGGCGAACGGCTACGAGGTGATTGTGGCCGACAACCTGGTGAACTCCAGCGACGAGGCGCTGCGCCGGGTGGAGCAGATCACCGGCAAGAAGGTGACTTTCTACCCCATAGACCTGTGCGACGAAAAGGAGACGAACAAACTGTTTCGGGAGAACCCCGAAATAGAGGCGGTGGTGCACTTTGCGGCGCTGAAAGCCGTGGGCGAAAGCGTACAGAAGCCGCTGGAATACTACACCAACAACCTGAACTGCACCCTGGCGGTGCTGAACGCGATGCGGCAGCACGGGGTGCATAAATTTGTGTTCTCATCCTCGGCCACCGTGTATGGCGAGCCGGAAACCGTGCCGGTGGTGGAGGATTTTCCCACCTCGGCCACCAACCCCTACGGCGCCACCAAGCTGTTTATTGAGCGGATACTGACCGACCTGTGCGCCGCCGAGCCCACCTTCAGCGCGGCGCTGCTGCGGTACTTCAACCCCATTGGGGCGCACCCCTCGGGGCTGATAGGCGAAGACCCCAACGGCATCCCCAACAACCTGGTGCCCTATATTGCCCAGGTGGCGGTGGGCCGGCTGGAGCGGCTGACCGTGTGGGGCGACGATTACCCCACCCCCGACGGCACGGGCGTGCGGGATTATATCCACGTGATGGACCTGGCGCGGGGGCATGTATCGGCACTGAAAAAGCTGGACGAGACCGGCGGGCTGTTTGTGTGCAACCTGGGCACCGGCAAGGGCTACAGTGTGCTGGAGGTCATCGCGGCCTACGCCAAGGCCAGCGGGCGGGAGATTCCCTACGTGATTGGCCCGCGGCGGCCGGGCGACGTGGCCGCCCTGTACGCCGACCCCACCCGCGCCAAAGCGGCGATGGGCTGGCAGGCCGAGTTTGGCATAGACACCATGTGCGCCGACTCCTGGCACTGGCAAAGCACCAACCCGCAGGGCTACGAATAGGGAACAGCCGGTGATTTTTTGCCTATTTTTCGATGATTTATTGCGGGCAGTTTCGACGGCGCAAAAAATGTCGAAAAAAGCGGCATAAAAATGGCCAAAAAAAACAGAGTGTGCAGGCAGATAACAGGGCGCGGGACATCCTGCGAAAAACCCTGATAAATCCTTAAAAAATAGACGGCAAAAGGAGGATGCAACAATGGACAAACCGGTTTTGGTGGTGATGGCGGCCGGTATGGGCAGCCGATACGGCGGGCTGAAGCAGATAGACCCGATGGGCCCCAACGGCGAGGTGATCATCGATTATTCGGTATACGACGCGGTGCAGGCCGGCTTTGAAAAGGTGATCTTCATCATCAAGCATGGCATAGAAAAGGCGTTTCACCAGGCGATAGGCGACCGGATAAGCCGGTATATCCAGGTGGAGTACGCCTTCCAGGAGCTGGGCGCGCTGCCGGCGGGCTTCACGGTGCCCGAGGGCCGCGAAAAACCCTGGGGCACTACCCACGCGGTGCTGGCCGCCAAAGAAAAAATTAACGGCCCGTTCGCGGTCATCAACGCCGACGACTACTACGGCCCGCAGGCCTACAAGGTGCTGTATGATTTTATGACCGCGCCCAAGCCCGCCGACGGCAAGCACCACTTTGCCATGGTGGGCTACAAGGTGGAGAATACCGTGACCGACCACGGCGCCGTGACCCGCGGCGTGTGCCAGGCGGACGCCGGCGGCACCCTGACCGACATTGTGGAGCGCGCGAAGATAGAAAAAACCCCCACCGGCGCGCGCTACACCGAGGACGACGGCAAAAGCTGGACAGACCTGCCCCCCGGCACACTGGTGAGCATGAACTTCTGGGGCTTTGATACCGACTTTTTGCGTGAGGCCGAGGCAGGTTTTCCGGCTTTTCTGGAGAAAAACCTGCCGGTAAACCCTATGAAGTGCGAGTACCTGCTGCCGTCCACGGTGGACGATATCATCAAGAGCGGCAAGGCCGATGTGAAGGTGCTGCAAAGCGGCGACGTGTGGTATGGCATCACCTACAAGGAGGACAAGCCCGGCGTGCAGGCGGCCATTGCCCAAAAGCACAGGGACGGGCAGTATCCCACACCGCTGTGGGAGGACATGAAATAAAGAGACGGGCGAAAAAATACTATAGGGCGTAATTATTGAGAGAAGAAGGTGGCACGCACCATGGAGTTTAAAGAAGTATCGGTATTCGAACTTACCGATAATTTTTTCAGCCGCATAGGGCGCGACTGGATGCTGCTGACCCCCGGCGCGCCCGGGGCCTGCAACACCATGACGGCCTCGTGGGGGCAGGCGGGCTTTTTGTGGAACAAGCCGGTGGTTACCGTATATGTGCGCCCCCAGCGCTACACGCACGAGTTTATCGAGCGGGAGGAGCGCTTTTCGCTCAGCTTTTTTGAGGCGGGCGCCCACCGGCGTGAGCTGGAACTGCTGGGCAGCAAAAGCGGCCGCGACGGCGACAAGATTGCCGAGGCGGGCCTGACGGTGACGGCACTGGACGGCGTGGCCGCCTTTGAAGAGGCCAACCTGGTGCTGGTGTGCCGCAAGCTGTACCGGCAGGCGATGCGCCCCGAGTGTTTTGTGGACGACGCCCCCAACACCGCCAACTACCCCGGCGGCGACCACCACACCATTTATATTGCGGAAGTGGAACATGTTTATGTGAAATAGCCGCCGCCCGCAACCAGGAGCGCCCCGCCGGGCGCTCTTCGCCGTGCTGCCTGCGCGGGCGGCACGCAGTGGGCAAGGGGCTGCCGCTTGCGGTTTCCCCGATATTTACGATGTTTATTGGACAAAGCAGGCCATTGGTTGTATAATAGTAAGGATTTATTGGCCAACGCAGTGAGCGTTGCGCGAAAGCATCGCTTTCGCATAACCGAGCAAGGCAGGCCAGGAATGATTGAATACCCCGTGGCGCTGCCGCGGAACACGCGCCCGAAGGGCGCGGGGTGCAGGGCGCTGCCCCGCGGTATAAACCTATTCATTTGCAGGACCCCCAAAAGGAGGCGAGACGGGTGATTTCCTTCTACAACACCCTGGGCAAGGTAAGCATGACCGGCAACTATTTTGCCGAGCTGGTAGCTGCCGCCGCCCAAAGCGGCTACGGCGTGGCCGGCATGGCCAGCCGCACCCCCGCCGACAGCCTGAAAAGCCTGGTGCAGAGAGAAAACCCCGACAAAGGCGTGCGGGTGCTGGAAGAAGACGGCCAGCTGGTGATAGATTTGCACATCAAGGTAACCTACGGGCTGAACATTGCCGCTGCTGTGAAAAGCATTTCCCACAAGGTGAAGTATATTGTGGAAGAGGCCACCGGCCTTGTGGTGAAGCGCATCAATGTGATGGTGGATGATTTGATGGCATAATACAGGCTTAATAAACCGCACCGGCTGGTGCGGCTGCATCTCGCGCCTGGTGCGCGCCGTGTGCGGTTATGGTCGCCCTGTGCTGGTTGCCATAGGGAGGCTCCCACCCACGCCTCGGCGGCGTACCGCCGCCTCTTGCGGTTCCAGTGCACCCTTGCAGGGTACCCTGGAACCGGGCGCGGGAAAATTTGTTTGCCGTAGCATCTTGCTATTGGCAAGAGGCTGCTATGCAAGCCAAATTTTGCCCTTCGGGCCCTGGAGTTGATGAAACAGATGATGGATGGCAAAACCCTGCGCGACGCGATCGTATCAGGCGCAAACAACATTGCCCGGCATCGCGCGCAAGTGGACGAGCTGAACGTGTTCCCGGTGCCCGACGGCGACACCGGCACCAATATGAGCATGACAATGGAGGCCGCGCGCGAGGAGATAGCCCTGCTGCCCGATGGCTGCACGGTGGCCGAGGCCGCGCAAACGGCGGCCAGCGCCATGCTGCGGGGCGCGCGGGGCAACTCGGGCGTTATTACGTCGCTGCTGTTCCGCGGGTTTTCCAAGGCGCTGGCCGAAAAGAAAACCGCTGAAGCGGCCGACCTTGTGGCCGCCATGCAGCGCGGGGTGGACGCCGCCTACAAAGCGGTGATGAAGCCCACCGAAGGCACCATGCTTACGGTGGCCCGGGTTTCGGCCGAGCAGGCCGCCGCCGACGGTGAGACGGACATCCGGAAGATGTGGGCCGCGCTGGTGGCCAACGCGCGCACCGCGCTGGACGAAACCCCCGAACAGCTGGAAGTACTGAAAAAGGCCGGCGTGGTGGATGCCGGCGGCATGGGCCTTTGCTATATCCTGGAGGGGATGCAGGCCGTGGTGGACGGCGGCGCCATTGTGACCCCCGACGAAGCCCCGGCCCCGGTGAAAAAGGTAAAGCTGAGCACCGAGAACGTGGGCAGGGGCGTGTTCACGCAGGAGCTGAACCCCGATATCACCAACGCCTACTGCACCGAGTTTTTGGTGAACAAGGAAAACGGCGCCAACGCCATCAAGCTGCGGGCGTTCCTGGAAAGCCACGGCGACAGCGTGGTCATCGTGGACGACGACGACATCATCAAGTGCCATGTGCACACGGCCGACCCCGGCCTGGTCCTCAGCAATGCCATCAAGCATGGGTATTTGACCAAGCTTAAAATAGAAAACATGCACGAGCAGTACGTGGCACGGCAGGCCCAAGGCGCCGGGCTGGAGAAGCAGGCGCTGGCCGAAGCCGCCGATGGGGCCGAGGATTTCCCCTACGCCGCGGTGGACCCAAACCAGCCCTACGGCTTTGTAGCCGTGGCCGCCGGCGCCGGCCTGAAGGAGATTTTCCTGGACCTGGGCGTGGACGCCGTGGTGCAGGGCGGCCAGACGATGAACCCCTCCACCGACGACATTCTGGGCGCCATACACAGTGTGCCGGCCGGCACGGTTTTCGTGCTGCCCAACAATAAGAACATTATCATGGCCAGCGAGCAGGCGGCCAAACTGGCCGACCGACGGGTGGTGGTGCTGCCTACCCGCACTGTGCCCCAGGGCATGAGCGCCATGCTGGCCTTTGACGCCGAAGGCGACGTGGCCGGCAACACCATAGAGATGAACAAGATGGCCGACCGCGTGGATACGGGCCTGGTCACCTTCGCGGCCCGCAACTCCGACTTTGACGGCCGCAAGATACGCCGGGGCGAGATACTGGGCCTGGCCAACGGCAAGCTGGCGCTGGTGGGCACCGACATCACCAAAACCACCTACCGCCTTACCCGCGGCATGTGCAAGAAGACCACCAGCTTTGTCACGCTGATATATGGCGCCGACGTGACCGAGGAGGAAGCCGCCCATACGCTGGAGCTGGTGCGGGCCAAAATACCCGACGGCATCGAGGTGACGCTGCTGAATGGCGGCCAGCCGGTGTACTATTATATGGTATCGGTGGAGTAAACGGTGTGAGAATCCTCTAACCTGTTGCGGCACAACACAAGGAGACGAAAACATTGGGCTTAATGGATAAAATCTTCGGGGGCTTCTCCGAAAAGGAACTGAAACGCATTCGCCCGCAAAGCACGGCCGTGCTGAACCTGGAAGGGCGCTTCCGCGACATGAGCGACACCGAGCTGCGCGGGCAGACGGCCCTGCTGAAGGAACGCCTGGCCAACGGCGAAACCCTGGACGATATCCTGCCGGAGGCCTTTGCCACCTGCCGCGAGGCCGCCACCCGGGTGCTGGGCATGACCCACTTCCCGGTGCAGATACTGGGCGGCATTGTGCTGCACAAGGGCATGATAGCCGAGATGAAGACCGGCGAGGGCAAAACGCTGGTGGCCACGCTGCCGGTGTACCTGAACGCCCTGGCCGGAAACGGCGTGCACGTGGTAACGGTGAACGACTACCTGGCCAGGCGCGACAGCGAATGGATGGGCAAAATCTACCGCTACCTGGGCCTCTCGGTGGGGCTTATCATCCACGACATCGAGCCGCCCGCCCGCCGCGCCGCCTACGCGGCCGACATCACCTACGGCACCAACAACGAGTTTGGCTTCGATTACCTGCGCGACAACATGGTGACCTACAAGGAAAACATGGTGCAGCGCGGGCATGCCTATGCCATTGTGGACGAGGTGGACTCCATTTTGGTGGACGAGGCGCGCACGCCGCTGATTATAAGCGGGCAGGGCGAAAAGAGCACCGAGCTGTACAAGGTGGCCGACAGCTTTGCCAAAACGCTGAAGGTGACCCGGGTGACCCAGCTGGACGACAAGCAGGACCACGACGCCGACGACCAGATAGACGGCGATTTTATTGTGGACGAAAAGGCCCGCACCGCCACCCTCACCAAGCGGGGCATCGAAAAGGCCGAGAAGTTCTTCAACATCGACAACCTCTCCGACGGCGAGAACATGGAGATTTCCCACCACATCAACCAGGCCATAAAAGCCCGGGGCGTTATGCGGCGCGATGTGGACTATGTGGTGCGGGACGGCGAGGTCGTTATTGTGGACGAGTTCACCGGCCGCCTGATGACCGGCCGCCGCTACAACGAGGGCCTGCACCAGGCCATAGAGGCCAAGGAAGGCGTTACCGTGGAGCGCGAGAGCAAGACGCTGGCCACCATCACCTTCCAGAACTTCTTCCGCATGTATAAAAAGCTGGCCGGCATGACCGGTACCGCCAAAACCGAGGAAGACGAGTTTAACGAGATATACGGCCTGCAGGTGGTGGAAGTGCCCACCAACCGGCCCATGGTGCGCGCCGACCACGCCGACCAGGTGTATAAAACGGTGAACGGCAAGTACCGCGCGGTGATAGAGCAGGTGGTGGAGAGCCACGCCAAGGGCCAGCCCGTGCTGGTGGGCACCATCTCCATCGAGCGCAGCGAGCTGCTGAGCAAGCTGCTGAAAAAGCGGGGCGTGAAGCACGAGGTGCTGAACGCCAAGTTCCACGAGAAAGAGGCGCAGATTGTGGCGCAGGCGGGCCGCAAGGGTGCGGTGACCATTGCCACCAACATGGCCGGCCGTGGTACCGACATTGTGCTGGGCGGCAACGCCGAGTTCGCCGCCAAAGAGGAGATGCGCAAGCGGGGCTTCACCGAGGAGCTGCTGGTGGAGGCCACCGGCCACGCCGACACCGACGACGCGGAGATTCTGGAGGCCCGCCGGGTGTACGATGAGCTGTACAGCGCGAAAAAGGTGGACATAGACGCCGAGGCCGAAGAAGTGAAAGCGGCGGGCGGCCTGTTCATCATAGGCACCGAGCGGCACGAGAGCCGCCGGATAGACAACCAGCTGCGCGGCCGCGCCGGCCGGCAGGGCGACGCCGGCGAAAGCCGCTTCTACCTCAGCCTGGAGGACGATTTGATGCGCCTGTTCGGCAGCGAGCGGGTGCAGAATATGATGGACACGCTGGGGGTGGACGAGGACACGCCCATTGAGAACCGCATGATCACCAGCTCCATCGAGAGCGCCCAGCGCAAGATAGAGGGCCGCAACTTTGAGGCCCGCAAGAACGTGCTGCGCTTCGATGACGTGATGAACAGCCAGCGCGAGATCATCTACGGCCAGCGCCAGCAGGTGCTGCGGGGCGACGACGTGTCCGAGAGCATCCAGAGCATGATACGCGAGAGCATTGCCGGCAACGTGACCCTGTACTGCGCGGGGGACGACCCCGACGAATGGAACCTGGAGGCCCTGCGCGACCACTACCTGAACTGGCTGACCACCGACGACGACTTCCGCTACACCGAAGCCGAGCTGGAAAAGGTGAGCCGCGAGGCGATTACCGAAGAACTGCAAACCCGCGCCGCCGACAAATGCAAAGCAAAAGAAGAAAAATACGGCGAGGGCCTGATGCGGGAGATTGAGCGCACCGTGCTGCTGCGCAACGTGGACATGAAGTGGATGGACCACATCGATGCCATGGACGAGCTGCGCAAGGGCATCTACCTGCGGGGCTACGCCCAGCGCGACCCCGTGGTGGAGTACCGCATCGAGGGCTTTGACATGTTCGACGCCATGGTGGAGGGTATCCGCGAGGACACCACCAAGCTGATACTGACGGTGGAGGTGCGCAGCAAGGAAGAGACCGAGCGCAAGCAGGTGGCCAAGGTGACGGGCGCCAGCGGCGCCGGCGACGCCGCCCCCGAAAAGAAGCAGCCGGTGCGCGCCGGCAAGAAGATAGGCCGCAACGACCCCTGCCCCTGCGGCAGCGGCAAGAAGTACAAGAAATGCCATGGCCGCGAGGGCGACGACGCAGACATGACGGCGGACGCTTCTTAACAGCCCCATGAACCGGAGGGTACACGGGATGGCGGAGAAACAATACCGTATTGGCATAGACCTGGGCGGCACCAACATCAAGGTGGGCGTGATAGACGCCGACAACCGCCTGCTGGGCAAGCTTAGCATGAAAACACGCCCCCTGGGGCGGGACTGGCATCTGGTGGTGGCCGACATGGCCGCCCAGGTGAACCACCTGCTGGAGGAGCTGGACATTGCCGTTGAGGAATGTATCAAAATAGGGGTGGGCAGCCCCGGTATGGTGGACCATATTGCCGGCGTGGTGACTTACGCCGGCAACTTTGAATGGGAGTATGTGCCCCTTCTGGCCGAGCTGCGCTGCAGCTTCCCGCACATGCCCATGCGCCTGGCCAACGACGCCAACTGCGCGGTGCTGGGCGAGGCGGTGGCCGGCGCGGCCAAGGGCGCCCGCCATGTGGTGCTTATCACGCTGGGCACCGGCGTGGGCGGCGGTGTGATTGTGGACGGCCGCCTGCAGGAGGGCGGCTCGGCCGGTGGCATGGAGCTGGGCCACACCCTGCTGAAATTGGACGGCGAGTTGTGCACCTGTGGCCGCCACGGCTGCCTGGAGGCCTATGCCAGCGCCAGCGCCCTCACCCGGCAGGCGCGTGCGGCCGCCGAAGGGGACAAGCACTCCGCCATGCACGCGCTGTGCGGGGGAAACCTTGGCAACATGAACGGCATCATCCCGTTTAAAGCGGCCCGCCAGGGCGACCAAACAGCCCAGCGGGTGGTGGATACCTACATCCGATACCTGGGCGAGGGCATCATCAATTTCATCAACATCTGGCGGCCCGAAAAGGTGCTGCTGGGCGGGGGCGTTTCCAACGAAGGCCCCCCGCTGATAGACCCGCTGAACGACTATGTGCGCCCCCGCGCCTTTGGCGGCGAGCGCGGCTATGTGGCCCCGGTGGTGCAGGCCACGCTAGGCAACGACGCCGGGCTGATAGGCGCGGCCAGCCTGTAGTGGCGGGGTAGGTAAAAGAGGAAGGGAATGAACCGCGGCACTTGAAAGATAAACTGGTTGGGTTGCTGAAAGACAAAAAGCAGCGGGGGTTTTGGGTTTGGCTGGTAGTCCTTTGTATTTTGGCAGGGGCAACAGCCGCCCTTTTTTATCTGTATTTTTTAAACGGCGGCAAGGTGGGCACTGTCTTTAGCCTGGCCGTGAAAGGCAAGAGGACCGCATTGCTCGTGGCTGCCGCAGTGGCGGTGGTGGGCGTTGCGCTGGGCGGGGGCATCCGCCTTTTGCGCGGCGGCAAAAGCCTGCGTAGCAGCACTACACGCGCCCGGTGGGTGGTGTTTGGCATCTGCGCCGTGGTACAGCCCTTTGTGCTGCTGCTGGCCGGCGAGCTTCCCCAGCAGGGGGTGCAAAAAACGCTGCAGTGGGTGCAGGAATACTTTGGCTATGTGGTGTGGGGCTGGCTTTTGCTGGTGGTGCTATGGCTGCTGGTGGCCAGCCTGGCCAACGGCTGGGTGGCCGCGCTGGTTACCGGGGCGGTGTCGGTGGTACCGGGTATCATCAGCGCGTTCAAGCTGGCCTACCGGGGCAACCCGGTGTTCCCGTGGGATATCTATGCGCTGGGCACACTGGCCGACATAGCGGACGAGCTGGTGCTGGAGCTGACCTGCAGCATTGTGTTGGCGGTGGCGCTATGGGCATTGATGGTGGCCGCCGCCGTGCCGGTGCGGTTTGTGTGGCCCTGGCGGGAGCGGCTGGCCGCCAAACGCAAGGACAAAGGCGAACAGCAGGAAGCCGCCGCAATGCGGCCGGAGGCAGCCGCTGCAACCGATGTGGAAGCAGACAACGAAACCCCGGCGGGCACGCCCGAACAGGAGCCGCCGCTCGCCGTTGGCTCCACCATGCTGAAAGCTTCTGCCGGCGGCCGGCAGGTGGAAGCGCCCGCGCCGGAAACCGCAGCGGAAAACCAGCTGAAGGCAGGCGCAAATCCTGCCCGTAAGCGTCGCCCCCCCCGCCGCCTGTGGGCCGTGCTGGGCGCGCTGGCGTTGGTGGCGGGCTATACCTGGGCGGTCTTTTTCTCGGGGGTGGTGGCGCTGCCCACGTCGGGCTGGGGCGCCAAGATGCACTATAAAAAAATGGGCCAGATGACCGCGTTCGTCAATGACATCAAGATGCTGACGGTGGACCCGCCCGCCGGTTATTCCAGGGCGGCCATACAGCAAATAACAGAGACCATCCCGGCCGCGGGCGCAGAGGGCAGTACATCTGCGCTGGGCACCCAGAAGCCCCACATCATCATGATCATGGGCGAGTCTTTTTATGATATGGAAACGGTGCTGACCGGCGTGCAGTTTGAGGAAGAATTGTTGCCCAACTTCCACGCCATGCAGCGGGACGGGGTGTCCGGCCAGCTGCTGGTTTCATCGCTGTCGGGCGGCACCAGCCTCACCGAGTTCCAGGCCCTCACCGGCTTCAGCGCGCAGTTTTTCCCCTCGGAGTATACCCCCTACATGCAGGCCGTGCGCCAGCCATTTTTCTCCTACGCCCAATACCTGAAGGCGGCGGGCTACACCACGCTGGCTATGCATCCCCACCGCGCGGGCAACTGGAACCGCAGCACGGCCTACCCATTTTTGGGCTTCGACGCCTTTTATGCGCGCAAAGACGACTCGGGCGTGTTTGATGAAGTGGAGCGAGAGCGGACGCTGGTGAGCGACAAGTCTCTGATGGAAAAGATTACCCAGCAGTACGAGAAGCATTTGGCACAGAGTGACGACCCGCTGTTCCTGTTCGCGGTAACCATGCAGAACCATGCGGCCTACAAGGCAATAAAATACAGCGAAGAAGCGTGGGTTTCTTTTGAGGCGCCGGAGGCCTCGGCCCCGGTGGTGGACCAGCTGCTGGACTACGCCACCGGCCTGCACAGCGCCGACGCCGCGCTGGGAAATTTGCTGGCCTACTTCGAGGCCCGCCAAGAGCCGGTGCTGGTCATTTATTTTGGCGACCATATGTCTTTCAACAGCGACCTGGCCGACCGCACCATGCTGGAGGTGGGCCCCCTCACGGCTGAAACATCAGGCCTGGAGCATGCGTATTTGCAGCACCTGACCCCCTTTGCGGCCTGGAGCAACCAGGGGGGTATCACGGCCGACCAGGGCGCCATTGGGGCGTACAACCTGCTGCCGGTGGTGCTGGGCAGCTATGGCCTGCCCATGCCGCGCTATTTTGAATACCTGCTGGAGATGCGCGCAGAATCGCCCGGCTTTGAGTATGGTATTGCGCTGAACCCGGACGGCAGCTACAATGAGGTGGGGCAGATGAACCCGGTGCAGCAGCGCGCCTACCGCCAGTTTGAGCTGCTGCAGTACGATTATATTTTCGGGCGACAATACGCAGAAGACCTATTTCCGCTGGCGTAAAGCGGATGACCAACATACCGAAGATAGAAAGGGGTGGCGCTGTGAAGCTGTGGCAGGGCCGGTTTGAAAAGGAACTGAACGAGGAAGTGAGCGATTTTAATTCCTCCATCGCGTTTGACCATGTGATGTTCCGCGAGGACATTGCCGGCAGCGTGGCCCATGCGCAAATGCTGGCCATGCAGGGTATCATCCCGCCGGAAGACGGCAAACGCATTGTGGTGGGGCTGCAGGGTATTTTGGAAGATTTGGAAAGCGGCCTGCTGGCCATAGACCCCACCGCCGAGGACATCCACACCTTTGTGGAGCAGGTGCTTACCGAGCGCATTGGCGAGGCCGGCAAGCGGCTGCACACCGCCCGCAGCCGCAACGACCAGGTGGCCACCGACCTGCGGCTGTACCTGCGCGGGCGCACCGCGGCGCTGATAACCGAGGTGCGCCGCCTGGCCACCGCCCTGGTGGAGCTGGCCGAGGCCCATGTGGACACCGTGATGCCCGGCTACACCCACCTGCAGGTGGCCCAGCCCATCACTTTTGCGCACCACCTGATGGCCTATGCCCAGATGCTGGCGCGCGATCTTTCCCGCCTGGAGGACTGCCAGAACCGCATGAACGAGAGCCCGCTGGGCGCCGGCGCGCTGGCCGGCACCACCCACCCGATAGACCGCGCCATGACCGCCGCGGCTTTGGGCTTTGCCGCGCCCTGTGCCAACAGCATGGACGCCGTGAGCGACCGCGACTTCTGCGTGGAGCTGGCGGCCTGCACGGCGCTCATCATGGGGCATCTGTCCCGCCTTTCCGAGGAGGTGGTGCTGTGGTGCTCCAGCGCCTATCGCTTTATTGAGCTGGACGACGCCTTCGCCACCGGCTCGTCCATCATGCCGCAGAAGAAGAACCCCGACATCACCGAGCTGGTGCGGGGCAAAAGCGGCCGGGTAACGGGCGATCTGGTAACGCTGCTGACCATGCTGAAAGCCTTGCCCATGGCCTACAACAAGGATATGCAGGAGGACAAGCCCGCCGTGTTCGACGCCGTGGACCAGACGCTGGCCTGCCTGCGCGCGGTAACGCCCATGATGCAGACCATCACCGTGCACCCCGGGAATATGCGCCAGGCGGCGGCGAAGGGGTTCATCAACGCCACCGACTGCGCCGACTACCTGGTGAAAAAGGGCATGCCCTTCCGCGACGCTTACAAGATAACCGGGGCGCTGGTGGCCCGCTGCGTGAAGGTGGGCGGCACACTGGAGGCGCTGCCGCTGGAGGTTTTCCGCGAGGCCAGCGAAATGTTTGGCCCCGATGTTTACGACGCGATAGACCTGGGCGCCTGCGTGGCGCAGCGGTGCAGCGAGGGCGGCCCCGCCCCCACCGCCGTGCGCAAGCAGATTGCGGCCTACAGGCAGAAGCTGGCCATTTAATGGCGCCGGCCGCGCAGACGGTGCAAAAAAACCGGCACTTTGTATGTATTTGGCTATGGCATTGACTTTTTTATGGCATTTTGCTATAGTAAGACTATTCTATGGGTATGATTTGGTCGAGAATTTATTTTAACACGAGGTGAGAATTATGGACAACCAACAACCCCCTCAGGGTTACCAGGACCCCAACGCGGGCCAGCAGCAACCCCCGCCCGAGTACCAGAATAACGCGGCGCCCCCGCCCCAGGGTTATCCGCCCCAGCAGGGCGGCTACCCGCCGACGCAGTACCCGCAGGGCGGCTACCCCCCACAGGGCCCCATTCCCGGTAAGGGCAAAGCCATTGCGTCTTTGGTCATGGGCATTGTTTCGGTGGTGCTGGCATGGTTTGGCTACCTTTCCATCGTGTCCCTGGTGCTGGCCATTGTTGGCCTGATCCTGGCCATCCAGGCGCGCAAGGAAATGCCCGTCGGCACGGCCGGCATGGCCACGGCCGGCATGGTGCTCAGCATCATTGCGCTGGCGCTGGCGGCCATCCTGCTCATTTGTGTGGCAATTGCGGGCGCGGCGCTTTGCGCGGTTGCCAGCTACTAAGCCCAATAGGTCAATTTCCTGGCAACAAAAGCGGGTTGATGTAAGGTCAACCCGCTTTTTCATCGCAAATCAGGAGGCTGTATGTTCCCCCCCATTTTAATAGCCGGGCGCGAGATTGGCCCTTACGGCATTATGGCCATACTGGGCGCGCTGGTGGCGGCGCTGTATGTGTGGCGCACCAACAAGGGCGGCAGGGCCGGCCATATAAAGAACGACGACCTGCTGCACATCTTTCTCATGATGGTGGCCGGGGTGTTCATTGGCGCCAAGGTGCTGTACCTCATCGTCAATATCCCGCTGTTTGTGCGCAGCTGGGCCATCTTCATGGCGCAGCCGGCCTTGCTGCTGAACTATTTGGTGGGCGGCATGGTATTCTACGGCGGGCTGATAGGCGGCCTGCTGGCCGTGCTGTGGTACTGCCGCAAGTACCAGGTGCCCTTTAAAACGGTGGCTGGCCTGATGACGCCCATGATTCCGCTGTTCCATACCTTTGGGCGTGTGGGCTGCTTTTTGGGTGGCTGCTGCTGGGGGGTGGAGGCCCACTGGGGCGTGACCTACCACTACTCGCCCGCCGCGCCCAACGAAGTGCCGCTGATGCCCATACAGCTGTTTGAGGCCGCCGGCAACCTGGTGCTGTTTGTGGTGCTGGCATACCTGAGCCGCCGGCTGGTGCGCAAGTGGCTGGTGCTGCCGCTCTACCTGGTGTGCTACGCCGCCATGCGCTTTGTGCTGGAGTTTTTCCGCGGCGACACCGCCCGCGGCGTGTGGCTGCTGAGCACCAGCCAGTGGATAGCATTGGGCATGCTGGTGGGCGTGGCGCTGCTGTGGCTTTTAAAATGGCGCAAGCAGCAGGATACCCCGCCCGAAGACTCCCAGCCGCCGGAAAATCCCGGCCAACAACCCCGGCAGGCACAAGCCATTCCCTGACGGCAAAACAGGACCCCGCTGGATAATTTCCAGCGGGGTTTACTATTTGACGGTGCCTTACAGCTTGTACAGGTTGGCCTCATAGGGCCTAAGCAGGGTGGCCGTGCCGCCGTAGTTGCCGCTTAGCAGGTGGTGCTCGGCGGTCAGGGGGCCGGGGCGGCGCTGGTCCTGCCCGGTCAGGTTTATTTCCACATAGTATTTCTCGCCCGGGGCAATGCGGAAGTAGCAGAAGGTGTTTTTGTCCCGGGTGAACACCGGGCAGAACTCGCCGTATACCAGCGCGCCGCTGCCCTGCCGCAGGGCAATCAGCTTTTTGAAGGTGCTGAAAACCGAGTCGGGGTTAGCCATCTCGTTTTGGGCGTTGATGACCGGGTAGTTGGGGTTCACGCCCAGCCAGGGGGTGCCGGTGGTAAAGCCGGCGTGCTCGGTGGCATCCCACTGCATGGGGGTGCGGGCGTGATCCCGGGTACCCCAGGCCACCGTCTCAAAGGCGATGCTGTCGGCCTCGGGGCCGGCCTCCGCGTAGCTTTGGCGCAGCTGCTGGTAGCGGTTCAGGGTCTCCACGTCGCGCAGGTCTTCAACGGAATTGAAACTGGTGTTGGTCATGCCCAACTCCTGCCCCTGGTAGATGAAAGGCGTGCCCTTCAGCGTGAACTGCAGCGTGGCCAAGAGCTTGGCTATCACCACCCGGTAGGCGGGGTCGGGGTTTATCTTGCTCACCATGCGGGGGTTGTCGTGGTTTTCAAAAAACAGGCTGGGCCAGCAGTTGTTGCCGTACTCCAGCTGCCATTTCAGGAAGTAGGGCTTTAGGTGCCGCAGGTCGTACTCATAGGGGAACATCCGGCTTTTGCCGGGGTTTTCCAGCTGGTCGAAGTTGAACACCAGGTCCAGCTCCTCCCGCTCCTCGGCGCTTAAAAGGCGGCTCATCTGCAGGCCCATGCCGGGGGTTTCGCCCACGGTGAACACATCGTGCTTGCCAAAGCTCTCCCGCCGCATCTCCTTCAGGTACTCGTGCAGGTGGGGGCCGTAGAAGTAGTGCTCCATGCCGTACAGGCCAATGGCCTTGCCAATGGCCGCGTTGCCGTCGGCCAGGCTGTCCTTGGAAATCAGGTTGATGACGTCCATGCGGAAGCCGTCCACGCCCTTGTCCAGCCACCAGTTGATCATCTCGTAAATTTCGGCGCGCAGGGCGGGGTTGTCCCAGTTCAAATCCATCTGCTTTTTGCTGAACAGGTGCAGCGCCCACTCATCCAGCTCGGGGTAGTAGTTCCAGGCCGAGCCCGAGAAGATGCTGGCCCAGTTGTTGGGCGGCTTGTCGCCGCGGCCCCTGGCCCAGAGGTAGTAGTCCTTCTCGGGGCTTTGGGGGTCGGCCAGGGCTTTTTTGAACCAGGCGTGCTCGTCCGACGTGTGGTTCACCACCAGGTCCATCAGCAGCTTGATGCCGTTTTCATGCAGTTCTTTCAGCAGGGCGTTGAAGGACGCCATGTTGCCGAATTCCTTCATGATCTTCTTGTAGTTGCGGATGTCGTAGCCCATGTCGTCGTTGGGCGAGTCGTAGATGGGGGAGAGCCAGAGCATGGTGATGCCCAGCTCTTTCAGGTAGGGAATGCGGCTGCGGATGCCGGCCAGATCACCGATGCCGTCGCCGTTGGAGTCCTGGAAGCTGCGGGGGTACACCTGATAGACCACGGCCTCCTTCCACCACTTTTGGGCGATGGCCGGCGGCGATGGCGGGGGGCGCTCGTCCTTGCCGGCCAGCAGCTGCACCAGTGCTTCGGCCAGGCCCGGGGCCTTGCCGCCCAAAAGGCGGTCCAGCTGCGAAAGGCGCAGCGAAGCCACCAGCGGGTTGGCCAGCAGCTTGGGGCTTTTGCGCGCCCCGCGCAAAATCATGTCAATGATGTCGCGGCCCACCGGGTTGCGGTAGACCTCGCGCAGCGTGCTTCGCAGGGTGATCATGAGGAGCGCCTCCTGTTGTTGGCGGCCTGTTGTGGGAAAGCTTAGAGTCTGTTTTCAAATCTCCAAAACGCCCAAATCCGGCGTTTTCGGCGCCCCTGCCGCGTGGCTTTCCCTTGCAAACCACCAAGGTTTGCGGCGGAAAAGCGCCTTGCAGGGCCACCAACTCCGCTCGGCTTTGGTCATTTCTCCCATTTGAAAACAGACTCTAGCGCGCCAGCTGCTTTTGGCTGTGGCGGGCCAGCAGGGCGTCAATGCGCTCGCCGGGGTTCAGCAGGCCGGAGATGGATGCGTCGTGGTTGAGTGTGGCAATGAGCAGCGAAATATACTTGGAGACATTCACCTCGGTGAACCAGGGCCGGGTTTTCAGCTCGGGCGGCAGGCTGGTGAGGTTGGTGGAGTACAGCATGTCGAACAGGCCGTCCTCGTAGGCTTTGTCAAACACCTCGTACCCTTTGGTGAACAGCGCAAAGGTGGTGGCCAGGAACACCCGGCCGGCCTTGCGGCGGCGCAGTTCCCTGGCAATGTCCAGCATCGATTCGCCCGTGGCCAGGATGTCGTCGGGGATAAGCACGTCCTTGCCCTCCACCGAGTCGCCCAGGTATTCGTGCGCCACAATGGGGTTGCGGCCGTCCACAATGGTGGAGTAGTCGCGCCGTTTGTAGAAGAGGCCCAAATCGAGGCCCATCATGCTGGCGTAGTAGATGCTGCGGTCGGCGGCGCCTTCGTCGGGCGCGATGATCATGAAATGGTCTTTGTCAATGCGGATGTCCGGCTGGGTTTTTAAAAGGGCTTTCAGCATCTGGTAGGTGGGCATCACGTTGTCAAAGCTGGCCACGGGTGCGGCGTTCACCACGCGGGGGTCGTGGGCGTCAAAGGTGAGGATGTTGTGCACGCCCAGCTCGTACAGCTCCTTCAGCGCGATGGCGGCGTCCAGCGATTCCCGCGTGGTGCGGCGGTGCTGGCGGCCCTCGTACAGGTAGGGCATGATAACGGTGATGCGGTAGGGCTTGTTGCCGGCCGCCGCAATCAGGCGCTTCAAATCGGCAAAATGGTCGTCGGGCGACATATGGCTCTGTACATCGTACATCGGGTAGGTCACCTTGTAGTTGGTCACATCGCACAGGATGTAAAGGTCGTACCCGCGCACGCTTTCCAGAATGGTGCCCTTGCCCTCGCCGGTGCTGAAGCGGGGGCACTCGGCCTGTATGAGGAACGAGTTTTTGTCGTACCCGGGGAAGGTGAGCAGCCGGTCGTCCTCGGGGTCGGTGGTCCAGCGCAGCAGGTAGTTGTTCACCATCCGGCCCATGTCCTCGTAGCCGCGCATCACCAAAAGTGCCAGCGGCCGGATGGTCTCGCGCGGGGCGGCTGAATTTTGACCAATGTCCATTACCATGAAATGATTTCCTCCCAAAAGCGCCATGTGCCCCTGCCGCCCGGCAGAAGCATGCGGTGGCGTGAAGTGCAAAAATACCTGTAAAAGCCCACCCAAAGCGCACAACAGCAGGCAGGCTGTGCCATACATTTACAGTATAGCAAATCCGACGGGTGGAATCCAGCATAATTTGCTGCCGGCGGGCGGTGGCGGGCGGTGCAAAATATCCCGGAGGGCCCAATGCGCGGGCCATGCCGCCACACGGAAAAAAACTGTAAATTCAGCGCACTTTACTTGCCCTTTGGCAGCGGAGGCGTTATACTGTATCAACATAAAGATGGGAGTAACATCGGCAAAAACTTCGGGGGAATTGTGAGACCGCCGGTGGCCCGTCCGGAGGGGCAGTTTTGAGTAACAAAACAGTAACCAAGCAGAAGGGCAAAAGCAGCGACCGCATGCTGCGCCTGTTCAACAGCCTGCAGTGGCTGAACGAACAGCGCCACCTGTATTCCATTCGCACCGCGTTTATCTCGGCCATGCCGCTGATGATTGTGGGCGCGTTTGCAGTGGTGATCAACCAGTTTCCCGTGCCGGCCTACCAGGAGTTTATGGCGGGCCTTTTTGGCGAGCGCTGGCGGATGCTTGGCACCGTGGCGTTCAACGCCACCACCCAAATCGTCACACTGTTCGTCATCTGGTCCATCTGCAGCAACCTGGCACAGTGGTACAACGACCACAAGCGCCGGCAGGTGCATGCCGGTATCTGCGGCATGGTGGGCCTGGCCAGCTATGTGGCCATGGCCCTGCCGCTAAGCGCGGAGGCGATCCCCTTTACCATGGTGGGGGCCACCGGGCTGTTTGTGGCCATGCTGGTGGGCATATTGTCGGCCGAGGCCTTTGTACAAATTGTATCTTTAAAGCGGGAGAGCATGGTGCTGAGCGACGACCCCAACGTGGCGGTGCCGCAGTCGTTCGCGTCCATCATGCCGGCCATCTATGTGGTGGGGGGCTTTGCGCTGGTGCGGGTTATCCTGGCGGCGCTGGGGGTGGAAGCCCCGCTGACCGACCTGGTGACCGATCTGCTGCGCACCCCCTACGAGAACACGGACAGCTCGCCCCTGGCCACCGGCATGCTTTTCAACGTGTCCACCCACCTGATGTGGCTGTTTGGCATTCACGGCAACAACGTGCTGGACGGCATAGCCCAAACGGTTTTTGCCCCGGCCATGGCAGAAAACGTGGCGGCGGTGGCCGCCGGCCTGCCCGCGCCCAACATGATTACCAAAACGCTGTACGACGTATTTGTGTACATGGGCGGCAGCGGCACCACGCTGGGGCTGCTGCTGGCGCTGGCCTTTTTTGGCAGGGCACGCAGCAACCGCACGCTCATGCGGTTTGCGCTGCCCACCTCCATCTTCAACATCAACGAGCCGCTGGTGTTTGGCATTCCCATCGTGCTGAACCCCATCTACGCCATTCCGTTTGTGCTCACACCGGTGGTCATGTTCAGCACCACGGTGCTGGCCATGACGCTGGGGTGGGTGCCCTACACCACGGCGGAGGTTTCCTGGGCCACGCCGGTGTTCTTCAGCGGGTATGTGGCCACCGGCTCGGCGGCGGGGGTAATTTTGCAGGTGGTCAACCTGGCGCTGGCTGTACTGATCTACGCGCCCTTTGTGCGCCTGGGCGAAAAAATGGCCACCCTGCGCTTCAACCGCGCTTACAAGGAACTGGTGGACACCGTGACCGGCGACTATTCCGGCCGGCAGCTGATAAGCCGGGTAGACGAGGTGGGCGCCGTGGCCCGCCGCCTGGCCAACCAGATAGACAACGGCATATCGGGCGACGAGATGTACCTGAACTACCAGCCCATTGTAGATTCCCGCACGGGTACCCTGCACAGCGTGGAGGCGCTTTTGCGCTGGAAGCACCCGATTTACGGCATGATAAACCCCATGGTGACGGTGGCGCTGGCCGAGGAGACCGGCAAGATAGACCGGCTGGGCCTGTGGATACTGAACCACGCCATGGAACAGCGCGCGGCCTGGAACAAGCTGGGCCTGGAGGACTTCCATATCTCGGTGAACGTGAGCACCAGCCAGCTGAACGCGCCCAACTTCCACGAGCAAGTGAAGCTGGTGCTGCAACGCTACAACGTGCCGGCCCACCAGATGCAGATAGAGATTACCGAAACCGCCGCCCTGGTGGAGAACGTGCAGACCCGCAACAACCTGGCCACCCTGGCCAAGGCGGGCGTCACCATTGCCATGGACGACTTTGGCGTGGGGCACTCCTCGCTGCTGTACCTGCGCACCCAGCCCATCACCACGCTGAAGATAGACGGCTCGCTGAGCCGCGATGTGGTAAAGCACCCGGCCAACCTGGACATCATCGCCACCATCCACGACCTCTGCCGCCTGCTGGGGGTGGACACCATCATCGAATTTGTGGATAATGAGGAGCAGCTGAAAAAGCTGACCAGCATCGGCGCGTTTTTGATACAGGGCTACCTGTATTCGCCGCCGGTACCGGGCGATGAGATACCCGGCTTTGTGCAGAAGCTGGAGCAGGCCCAAAAAGAGATACAGGCAGCGCCCGAAAAGGCGCCGGTCGAAACCCAATAAAGCAACAGGGCCGCCGGTTATCCGGCGGCCCTGTTGTGTATTGTTGTAGATATGGCAGCTACTTCGCCGCCGAGACAAACTCGATGGTTTCCTGGTTGCGGGTAAACTTTACCCGGCGCAGCGGCTCCATGATGTTCAGGGTGCGGGTGTCTATGCTGATGGTAACGCCGGGGAAGGCGACGTCCCGCACCACCACCGATACACTGCTGAAGGAGTCGATCGTCCGCTTCAGGCGGGTGCGCTCATTGGTGATGATATTGAGCACGCTAAGAGACTGGTCGCGTTTTTTTACCATCTCTTTGTAGGCGGGGTCGTTTCTGCCCTTGTCTTCCTTGCGGCTGTTCACCCGCTCGTGGGCGGCAATGTTCTGCATGGTGGCCTGGATGTCCAGGGTCATGCGCTCAATGCGCTTGTTCAGGGCTTCATAGCGGTCCATGGTCTCCCTGTCCAGCCCGGCCAAAATGGTGGTAACATCCTGGCGCTCGGTGCCCAGCTGGCCGGTAACCACCCCGCCCTTGGCCCGCAGCGTGGTGCTGCTTATCATGCTCCGGCCGCCCAGAATGCTGGCGCGGCCGCCGGCGGTCACCTCGCAGCCCGTCAGGGTGTTGGCGCAAATATCGCCGCCGGCCTTTATCGCACAGGACTCAAAGCACAGGCCCCACACATTCTCCTTGGCCTCCAGGCTGCCAAAGCCCTCGCCCGCGCGCAGGCCGTTGCACAGCAGCAGGTTGTTGCCGGCCTTGAAGGTGGCGGCCACCGCCCGCCCGGCCACAAAGATGCTGCCGGTGGCCGATAACTTTGACCCGGCCAAAATGTCCCCCTCCACCAGCACGTTGCCCTCGCAGTGCACCTCGCCGTCCTCGGCGGTCAGGCGTTCCAGCTTTGTCAGCGGGGTGACGATCAGTTGTTCGTTGACAATATTCACATGGCCAAGCACCGGCGCAATGGCGCTGCGGCCGTCCTCCGACAGCACAAACCCGCTGCCCTGCAGCGTGCGGCCGGCGCCGCCCTCGCGGGGGGATACGGGCTCGCCGGTCACCGTCATGCCGTCCTCGGCGGGGGCGCCGGGCACTATTTCGGCCAGCACCTGCCCGGCCTGCACCTCCTGTAAAAAAGACAAATCTTCGTATATCAGGCCGCCGTCGGCGCCGGCGCGCAGGCCGGTGAAGGGGTGCTTTTCAACCTTGAGTACATAGTCGCCCCCTTGGGCGGCTACAGGCTGCTTGCCGCGGGCCACCTCCAAAAGGTCGTCGTAGCGCCCGGCCGTTACTGCCTTGTGTATCATCCCGTCGTCGGCGCCGTAAACCACCCCGTGCTGCGGCAGCCACTCGGCAATGGCTGCTTCTGTGTAGCGCACGCCCTTGGCGGGCGGCGGCAGGCTTACCCAGGCACGCATTTTATCGGGGCTGATGACAACCTTGGCGCCCTCCCCGAAAATAGCCGAAAGATCACTCATACTTTTTGCCCCCTATGGCGGGCAGCCACTGCCCGCGGTTTCTGGTGCCAATATTACTGTGAAAAACTGCGTGTTTATTATAGCGAAAAGCAGTCTTATGCGCAAGAAAAACCCTGCGGCTGCCGGCGGGCGACAGTCTTCTCCTTGGCAAAGGTGTATAAAAAAGGAAGAATGCTATTTGGCCGGGCAGCGGGAAAGCTGCTTTTGCATGGGGAGATTGTGGCTGCGGCGGCACTTTTCGCCGCCTGTAAGAAAATAATCGTGACTGACTATTGACTTTTAGTCAGTCAGGCCCTATACTGGCCTTACCCACAGGAGGCGAGGTGAAAATATGCGCATATCAAAGCCCCCGCAGGAGCGCCGGGCCGAGCTGGTGGCCGCGGCGCGTGTTCTGTTTGATAAAAAAGGGGTGGACAAAACCCGGGTGTCCGACATTGTGGCCCGTGTGGGGGTGGCCCAGGGCGTTTTTTACTACTACTTTGCCTCCAAGGCCGAGGTGGTGCAGGTGGTGGCCGACCAGGTGCGCGAAGAAATTTCTCTGCGGGCTGAGGCCATTTTGGCCGACACGGCGGCGCCCTTTGGCCGGCGGCTGGCCGATTACATCGAGATGTATATCGACTTGGTGGACCAGTTTTTGGGCGACGACGAAACCAGCCTGACACCGCTGAAAGGCAGGGAGCTGGAGGAACGCTACCACCTGGCCGACAGCGCCGGCCCGCTGATGGCCTGCCTGGAGAAGCTGATAAGCAGCGGGGTGGCCAACGGCGACGTGACAGCCGCCTACCCCCGCCCCACCGCCCGCATTTTGCTGTACGGCCTGCGGGAGCTGGCCGCCGAAAGGCTGCCCGCCCGCCGCCTGATATACACCGTGGCCGAGCAGGGCCTTGGCCTTGGAAAAGGCACATTGACGCAGTATCTGCCCAAGTAATGATCAAAAGCATTTTGCCAAAATAACCAGAGGCAGGCGTTTGTAGGCGGTATTTATAAATACGCATACAGACGATGCCCTGCAAAACAGGGAGACGATGGGTATGACGCCACACCATGACGACGTGCTGAACCTGGTGGCCGAGCTGAGCAGCAACCAGCTGACCGGCCTTACCACCCGGCAGGCCGAAGAGAAGCTGCAGCAGGCGGGCCCCAACCAGCTGAAGGCTAAAAAGAAAAAATCGCTGCTGGCCCGGTTTTTGGGCCAGTTTGCCGACCCGATGATCATCATTCTGCTGGCGGCGGCGGTCATCAGCTTTGTGGTGGCGCTGAACGGCCACGACGCCAACGAGTTTTTTGAGCCGATTTTGATCTTGCTGATTGTGGTGGCCAACGCCATTATGGGTGTGAGCCAGGAGAGCAAGGCCGAAAAGGCGCTGGACGCTTTGAAGGAGCTGAGCGCCCCCCACGCCCGGGTGCTGCGCGACGGCACCGTGCAAATGGTGGACTCCGCCGTGGTGGTGCCGGGCGATGTGGTGCTCATCGAGGCGGGGGATTTCATCCCGGCCGACGGGCGCCTGCTGGAAAGCGCCAGCCTGAAGTGTGAGGAAAGCGCCCTGACCGGCGAGAGCGTGCCCAGCGAGAAGGACGCCAGTGCCGAAGTGGCGGCCGATGCCGCACTGGGCGACCGCCTGAACATGGTGTTCTCCGGCTGCTCGGTGGCGTATGGCCGCGGGCGCTTTGTGGTAACGGCCACCGGCATGCACACCGAGATGGGCCGCATTGCCGGCATGCTGAACGAAGAGGACGACGCCAAGACCCCGCTGCAGTTCAAGCTGGCCAAGCTCAGCAAGCTGCTGGGCATCGGCGCGCTGGTCATCTGCGTGGCCATCTTCGCGCTGGGCTACTTCGCCTTTGGGCTGGATTTGCTGGACACCTTCATGGTGGCGGTGTCGCTGGCGGTGTCGGCCATCCCCGAGGGGCTGCCGGCCATCGTTACCATCGTGCTGGCCATAGGCGTGCAGCGCATGGTGAAACGCAACGCCATCATCCGGCGGCTGCCGGCGGTGGAAACACTGGGCTCGGCGTCGGTCATCTGCAGTGATAAAACCGGCACCCTCACCCAAAACCGCATGACGCTGGTGAAAGCCTACGAGGCGCCCAGCGGCGTGATGGAGGACATTAGCAGCGACAACGGCGAGGCCGTGCGCAAGCTGCTGCTGTACGCCACTCTGTGCACAGACGGCACCGTCGTGTTTGAGGGCGACGCCGTCAAGCATATCGGCGACCCCACCGAGACCTCCATTGTGCTGGCCGCCCACAACAACGGCATGGACAAGGAGACCCTCACCACCCGCTTCCCCCGCCTGGCCGAGGTGCCGTTCGACTCCGACCGCAAGCTGATGAGCGTCATCTGCGAGGTGGAGGGCAAGCTGATGGTCATCACCAAGGGTGCGCTGGATTCACTGGCCCCCCGCTGCGTGGCGGGCGATTTGGAGCGCGGCCGGCTGGAAAACGACGCCATGAGCGAAAAGGCCCTGCGGGTGTTGGCGGTGGGGTACAAGCAAATAGACGCCCTGCCCGATAAAATAGACAGCGAGACCGTGGAGAACGGCCTGACCTTCCTGGGCCTGGTGGGTATGATAGACCCGCCGCGGCCCGAGGTGCGCGAGGCGGTTAAAGTGTGCCGCGCGGCCGGCATCCGCCCGGTGATGATTACCGGCGACCATGTGGTGACGGCCGCCGCCATCGCCGACGATCTGGGCATCCGCCGCGAGGGGGACCTTGCCATCACCGGCGCCGAGCTGGCGCTGATGAGCGAGCAGGAGCTGGACGCCCAGGTGGATAAGATCACCGTGTACGCGCGGGTGTCGCCCGAGGACAAGATACGCATTGTGAAGGCCTGGCAGAGCCGGGGCCAGGTGGTGGCCATGACCGGCGACGGCGTAAACGACGCGCCGGCGCTGAAAGCCGCCGACATTGGCTGCGCCATGGGCATTACCGGCACCGACGTGGCCAAGGGCGCCGCCGACATGACCCTGACCGACGACAACTTCACCACCATTGTGGACGCCGTGAGCGAGGGCCGCGGCATCTACGACAACATCCGCAAGGTGGTGGGGTACCTGCTGGGCACCAACATTGGCGAGGTGCTTACCGTGCTGGTGGCCATGCTGGTGTGGCGGGAGTCGCCGCTGGTGAGCATGCAGCTGCTGTGGATAAACCTGGTGACCGACGGCCTGCCCGCCATTGCGCTGGGGCGCGAGGCTGTGGAGAAGGACATCATGACCCGCCCGCCCCGCCCCAAGGACGAAGGCATCTTCGCCGGCGGCCTGGGCATGCAGGTGGTGCTGCAGGGCATCATGTTCGCGCTGCTTACGCTGGTGGCCTACGCGCTGGGCTACTACTGGAACATGGGCATTCCCCATGCCGACACCTTTGCGCGCGACCACGCCGGCCAGACCATGGCGTTCATCGTGCTGGCACTTAGCCAGGTGTTCCACAGCTACAACATGCGCAGCACCCACAGCTTGGGCAAAATAGGCCCGTTCAGCAACAAATACCTGAACCAGGCGGCCATCATCAGCATTGTGCTTACACTGCTGGTGGCGCTGATACCCCCCGTGGCCACCGCCTTTGCGCTGGTGCCGCTGCACCCCGTGATGTACGTGATAGCCCTGGGCCTGGCGCTGGTGCCCATCCCCGTGCTGGAGATCACCAAGGCCATTGGCCTGGTACGGCATAACAAACAGTAGGGCCCGAAGGGCAAAATTTGGCTTGCATAGAAGCATCTAGCCTACGGCCAGATGCTTCGGCAAACAAATTTTCCCGCGCCCGGCGAACCAAGCGGCATAGCCGCGCAGCGTGAGCCGCAAGAGGCGGCAGTATGCCGCCGAGGCGTGGGTGAGAGCCTCTCAACAGAAGCAGGCTTAGGGCGAGCGTAGCCCTGTACCATAGCCACGCACCAAAGCCGCAAGAATGCGCCCCGCAGGGCGCG
>JAAYCI010000070.1 GCA_012729855.1 Oscillospiraceae bacterium | reverse complement strand
GGCAGTACCGTAATAAAAAAGCAGGCTTTCTCCCCATGAGTGGAAATAAGCCTTTCCACAGCAGCGCAGCCATTCGATATGTTTGATAAAATAATTCGATGCGCCAGTTAGTAATTTACCATACATTTCGCCGGGATGCAATCCCCCAATAAGATACTTTTACAGAAAGACAATAAAATGGCATGCGATATATATTTATAGCAATGGGTAAGGCTTTGGATGCACATGCAGGTGTCCTCGGCTTGAATGTGCGTGATCATCTATTTTTTGTGCCAATATATTTGTGTATGACATACGAATAAATAAACGGAAGCCCTGCGCTTCATCAAGCGCAGGGCTTCCGTTTATAAAAGTACTATGGGTTTTCGCTGCTGTCGGCGTTCTTGTTTTCGCCCAGCCCAGTGTTGCCGGTGTTGCCGGTATTGCCGGTGTTGCCGGTGTTGCCCGTATTGCCGGTGTTGCCGTTGCTGTTGCCTTTGCCGTTGTTGTTGGGCTTCCCGCTACTCGAACTGCTGCTGCTGTCGCCGCTTGAACTGCTGCTGTCATCATCGCTGCTGCTGTCATCATCGCTGCTGCTGGAACTGGGGCTGCCAGTGGCGCTGGAACTGCCGCCGCCGCTGGCAGAAGCGGCGCTGTTGTTGCCGCCGTCGCTGGAACTGGTGCGGCTATTGGCACTGCTGGTGCTGCTGCCACCGGTGCCGCCGCTACTACTGCCACTGCCGTTATTGCTGCTGGGCGCGGGGTTTTCGGAGGGATCCCCGCTGCCGGCGTTGCTGTTGCCGCCGGCGGGGTTGCCCGCCTGGCTCGACGCGCCGGAGCTGGCGCCCGGACGGCTGCTGGTGCTGCTTTTGGAATTGCCGCCGGCGGTGGTGCCGCTGGTGCTTGAAGTGCCGCCGTTATCATGGTTGCCGCCATTTTGGCCGGTGGGGGAGGGGCTGCTTCCCGAACGGCTGGTGGAGCTGGAGGGGGTAGAGACGCTTTGCGAGGTGGTGGAGGAATCGTCGTTTTGCCCGCTGCCGCTGCTGGAAGCGTCATCGCTTGTGGCGTCGGGGCTCCACGGCCAGGTGATGGTATCGGGGTCGTCGGAAAGGTCTTCCAGGGTTTCAAGCAACTGCCCGATGCGGTACGCCTGGAAATCCTCGATCTCCAGGTTGGGGTCGTTTTCTTGCAGGGCCATGATGGCCAAAAGCTTGCCGGGCGATATATTGTAGGCGCCGGCCTGCTCAAACAGCTCCCTGGATACCGCCTGGCAGCTGCAGCGCAGGCCGGGATAGTCGGCGCCCAGGCGGGTAAGCATGGCGTTCAGGATGTTTTCCACCGCATCGCTGTCGCCGGCGGTATAGAAGGTGAGCACCAAATACTCCCCGTTGGCCAAATAAGGCTGCATGGGCGCGCTGCCCATCAGGGTGTCCACGGCCTCGCCCAGGGGCCGGCCCTCCAGCGTCAGGGCCTCCAGCACGTCTTCCGCGTCGGTGTTCAGGGGGGTTACCTCAAGCACGTTGTTGGAGCGGTTCAGCCGCAGCACCATGCCGGGGTTCACATCCACACTGATGAGGGTGATGGTTTCGTTGTGGTAGTGGCTGGTGGCGAACACAGCGGCTACAATAAGGATGAGCAGACAAGCGGCAACCGATAAAATGGCCCGGAAGCGTACGGGCTTTTTTTGCGCCGCGACGCTGACGAGGTCGCCCTTTTGCCAGCCGGCCTGGGCCGGCGCCTTGATAAAATCGCCGCCGGGGAGCATGAGCAGCGCGGCACCCTGCCGGATTTCCATCACGATGCCCTTACGCGTCATCTGCTCACCTCTTCCCTGGGTATGAATGTTTGGATGGAGGGGTAATCTCCTGAAAGGATAACGACCAACGCCATAATATAGCGCCGGTGCTTGTCCAGCGTTTTAAGGGATTGGCCGCTTTTATCCGCCAGCTGCCTGGCCGGCAGGCGCTTTGTGCGCCGCAGGCTGTCCAGCATGTCGGCATCCCCCAGAATGGTGTGCGCCAACTGGGCGCACAGCTGGCGGGAGCGCTTTTGCCGTGGCGCCACCTTTTCCAGGTCAAAAAACGCAATGCCATAGTCGGCAAGCGCGGCAGACAGCATGTCTATCTCTTCGGCGATCTGCTGGCGTTCTTCCTGCACGGAGTAGTCCTGCAGGGCGGCTTCGCGGCTGGCCAGCTGGATGGCGGTGTCGGCGGCCGTGTCATCCAGCGAGATGGTTTGCCGAGTGGCGCGCGCCTGCTTTTTGCCCTCGTCCTTCAGGCGGTTGGCAATGGCCACCCCCAGGTAGGTTAAGAAGTTGCCCTTTTCCGCATCGAACTGGGATATGCAGTTTACGAAGACAAGCATGGCCACGCTCAGCTGCTCGTCGTACTCCACATTGGCATAGCCCTGCTTGGCAATAACGCCCTGAACAAAGGGCAAATAGTCCCGCAGCAAGCTGTCAAGCTCACCGCCGTCACTTTTTGCCCGGACAATCCGTTCGTTCAGGTCGTTCATGCGCGAGAATCTCCGATACATGTGTATAATACGCCGCGGTTTTGATATTTTGGGGGGTAATACCCCATGATTTGCATAAGCGTTAACGTACTCTTTATATAAAGCATCATACCATTATTCATTTCGGGGAATCAACCGCATTCTGCGGTGCTGGCGCAATCCCCCCATCTACATCATAAAGCAATGTGGGGAGAAAACCTATGGATTATTCAAAGTTTGAAAAACTGGCGCCTGAAAAACGCCAGCGCATCATCAATGCCGCGCTGTACGAATTTACGCTGTATGGCGAGGCCAAGGCGTCGTCCAACCGCATAGTGAAATGTGCCGGCATTGGAAAAGGCATGCTGTTCTACTATTTTGGCAACATGGAGGGCGCGTTCCGTTATTTGGCCCTTTATACGCACGCCAAACTGAGCGGCTGGATGACCGAGACGGCAGAGCGTCACGCGGGCGTTCTGGCGCGCTGGGAATCTCTGCTGGACTTTGCGGAAGAAAACCACGCGGAAGAGCCGGCATTGGCGGCTTTTCTGGCGTCCATGTATGGCCGGGCCGGCAAAAACGCGGCGCGCATAGCGGACTATGCTGGCGAAAAAGCCCTTCTGCATGCGAATTTGAACGCATTCTACCAGCAGGTGGACACCGGTTGCTTTCCCGCCGATGTAGACGCCAGCCTCGGCATCAAGTGCATCCGGCACGTTATGCTGGCGTCGGTGCGGGAAGCATTCGATGCTTTGTCAGAAACCGGGGTGGAACCGGCCGGCTTTCTGACCGCGATGGAACAGCTGCGGGAAATGCTGGCGGCGCTGTGCCGCCTGCACTGCAAAACGGAAGCCTTGGCCTGCTGAAAGGCATTGGCGGGCAGGTTGCCTTCCAATTAATATTATTAGCCAATAATGAACGTGTATGCCATTTGTTTTCGACCACTCCCGCCGCGAGGGTTTGTGAAGCTTTTTGCCCACAATATGGGTGGCGCAATATTTTACGGCAAAACGATTTTTATGATTTTGTGCCGCCGTCGGTTGAAATCGACCGGTCATAAAGCGATAGTGCATAAAAATACATAGTTACTTTCCTGTTACCAACAAAAAGAATAGTAAATTCAGTTGCTAATTTCAAATAATATTCGTATTAACGAATATTTATGTTTATTTAAAGAAAAATGTAAATTTCAGGCAAGGCAAGCCGTTTTCGAAAATAAACTCACAATAGTCTCATAAAATTACTTCGTGTTACCGCTGTGTGACCGCTGGCGGCTATACTGTGACCATAGAGACTGAAATGGTGTAGTTGAAATGCCAGCTAAAGCACAGCCAGGCAACCCACAGCCAATAATACTTTAAAGTAAAGGAGGGGATGGCCTATTGCAGCCAGCCAACATGAACCACGCGGCGCACCAAACCGATTCATTATAGATATCAACTTCCAGAACAACGCAAGCTGACAAGGTATTATTCACAAAGCAGACCAAAGTGAAGCCATCCCGTTCCGGAGCGCCCTTGAATTATTGAAGATCATAGACGCGGCATTGGAAACACCACCAAACGACGATGACGACCCGGGCGGCCACCACCATCTGACATTTAAGACGGCAACCGACTAGGTCGTGTTGACGCAGACGAACAATTATGATACAAAAAGAGCATGAAAATGCTAAAAAGGCACTACAAACAAATTGAACATATGTTCCCTAAACAGCGGGGCAACGTAGCCTATAGCAACTTG
>JAAYCI010000069.1 GCA_012729855.1 Oscillospiraceae bacterium | reverse complement strand
CAAGTTGCTATAGGCTACGTTGCCCCGCTGTTTAGGGAACATATGTTCAATTTGTTTGTAGTGCCTTTTTAGCATTTTCATGCTCTTTTTGTATCATAATTGTTCGTTTGCGTCAACACGACCTAGTATTCAGTTGTTAAAGTGCTTCCGGTAAAAGGGGGGGCGCCGGAACGGTCAGGCGTCCCAGTCACAGTCATAGATGGCGATGGGCAGCATCATGGGTTCGGCGTAAGCGTTCAGGCCCTTCACGGTAACAATGTAGGCCACCCGCTGCATAACGGGCACACAGATGGCTTCGGCCGACACGATCTCCAGGAGCTCTGCGTACAGTTCTTCGCGCTCGGCGGCGTCCAGTGTGCGCAGGCCAGTCTCGGTAATTTCGTCCACACGCGCAATATTGGCGTGCTCACGGGCATACATCGCCCCGGTGTGGTACATCCAGTGGTAGCTTAAGGCGGAACGGTTGCCCCAGGCGCCGGTGTCATTAAAGCCGCACACAAAGTCACCCTCGGCCACGCGGTTGATCCAGGCGGAAGGCTCCATCACCTCGATGTCGAGGTTGATGTTGACCACCGACAGCTGCGCCTGCAACGCGGCGGCCAGAGACTGCGCAAAGGCGCTGGACGGCGTGATGTAGGGCACGTTCATGGGGTTGTTTTCATCGTAGCCGGCTTCGGCCAGCAGGGCCTTGGCTTTATCCACATCATACTCATATACGGTGAGGCGGCCCTCGTTCAGGGCTTTACTGTAGCCTTCCATGGTGGGGAAGGTCTTCACCTTGGTGTTTTCGGTATTGCTCAGGCCCTCGTCTGTAATCAGGTTCACGGCCTCTTTGTCAATGGCGTGGTTGACGGCCTGGCGGATGCGCACGTCGTTGAAGGGCGCCACCTGGTTGTTGAAGGTCATGCCCTGGGTGTGGTCGCGTTCAATGCGGGCTGTGTCAAAGTTCTCGGTATCTTCAATAAAGCCCAGGATATCGGTGGCCAGGCCGTAGTTCATCAGGTCCACTTCGCCCGAGCGCATGGCGATGGCGGCGCTGCTGTAGTCGGGGATGGCGCGGTAGGTCACCTTTTTGATGGCCGGCTCGGGCGCAAAGTGGTCCTCAAAGTATTCCAGGGTGATGTTATTGTCGGCGGTCCACTCTACCAGCTTGTACGGTCCGGTGCCCACAATGGCTTCCCGGGAGCCTTCGCCGTAGGTTTCAATGGCGTTTTTGCTGCACATGGCGTACTGGTAGTCGGCCAGCAGCTGCTTCACCAGAGGGAAGGTGTATTTCATGTGGATGATGAAGGTGAGGTCGTCCACCACTTCCACGTTGTCTACCCATTCCATGCTGGCCATGGTGTAGGGGGAGGTACCCATGCGGTCGATGCTGAACTTGGCGTCTTCCGAGGTGAACTTGCTGCCATCATGGAAGAGCAGGTCGTCCCGCAGCGTGATGGTCCAGCTGAGGTTGTCGTCGGCGACGGTGTAGTCGTCCACCATCCAGTTTATCTGCTCTTCATTCCGGTAATCGTTCTTCGGGGTGCGCCACAGGGTGTCGTAGATGTTGATGTTGACGGTCCACTCCCACATGGCGGCGCCGTACTGGGGGTCCAGCTTGGCAACAATTTGCGGCAGGGCCACAACGATCTCGTCCTTGACATTGATGTTGCCGGCTGTGCCGCCGCCGTCATCGGTGCTGGCGCCGCCGCCGGTGCTGGCGGCACCACTGGTGCTGGCGCCACCGGTGGAGGTGCCGCCGCCGGTGCTGCTGGTGCCCCCGCCGCAGCCGGTAAGCACAAGGCTTAATGCCATAACCAGTACGGTTGCCAGTGCGAATACCTTCTTCTTCATTTGTTGCTCCTTCCTCAATAGGTTTCTGGCGTATACCTGAAACAATTTGACCAAACGCACCCGGTGTGTTGGCACACAGTGCGGTTAATCCTTATCAAGGCTGTACGGGAGGCAGGCGTGTGTAAGGCTTCAAACAAAGGCAGGCAGTGGGCTGGTTCTGCTTGAGCCTGGCTTGCGGAGGTTCGACTGATCTAAAAGGAGAGATAAAAAAGCCGAAACCTGCCCGCGCAAGGCGGGTGCGTTGTTTTACTCGGCGGATTGGGGTGCTTGTGTGTCCTCAATCGTGGCGTTGGCGGCCACTGTTAACGTCGATTAAACAAGTTTCACGCGGTGCGGGCAGGTTTCGGTTTATTGCTTATCGGTATTCGGTTATTAAAGTGCTTCCAGTGAAAAGGTGCTGCTGAAACAATCAGGCATCCCAGTCGCAGTCATAAATGGCAATGGGCATAACCATCGGCTCGGCGTAGGCGTTCAGGCCTTTCACGGTGATGATGTAACCCACACGCTGCAGCACGGGCACGCAGATGGCTTCGGCGGAAACGATCTCCAAAAGCTCTGCGTACAGCTCTTCACGCTCGGCGGCGTCCAGCGTGCGCAGGCCAATTTCGGTAATCTCGTTCACGCGGGCAATGTCGGCGTGCTCGCGGGCATACATCAGGCCGGTATGGTACATCCAGTAGTAGCCCAGGGCGGAACGGTTGGACCATGCGCCGGTGTCGTTAAAGCCGCACACAAAGTCGCCGTCGCCCACGCGGGAAATCCAGGCGGAGGGCTCCATCACTTCGATGTCGAGGTTGATGTTGACCATGGACAGCTGCGCCTGCAGGGCGGCGGCCAGAGACTGGGCATACGCGCTGGACGGGGTGATGTAGGGCACGTTCAGCGGGTTGCTTTCGTCGTAGCCGGCCTCAGCCAGCAGGGCCTTGGCTTTGTCCACATCGTACTCATATACGGTGAGGCGGTTCTCGCTCAGGGCTTTTTCGTAGCCTTCCATGGTGGGGAAGGTTTTTACCAGGGTGTTCTCGGTGTTGCTCAGGCCTTCATCCACAATCAGGTTGATCGACTCTTTGTCGATGGCATGGCTGACGGCCTGCCGCAGCCTTACGTCGTTAAAGGGTTCCACCGAGTTGTTGAAGGTGATGCCCTGGGTGAGGTCGCGCTCGATGCGGACGGTGTCGAAGTTCTCGGTGTCCTCAATGAAGCCCACGATGTCGGAGGCCAGGCCGTAGTTCATGATGTCCACTTCGCCGGCGCGCATGGCAATGGCGGCGCTGCTGTAGTCGGGGATGGCGCGGTAGGTCACCTTTTTGATGGCCGGTTCGGGCGCCCAGTAATCCTCAAAATACTCCAGCACAATGTTGTTGTCGGAGGTCCATTCCACCAGCTTGTACGGGCCGGTGCCCACAACGGCTTCCTGCGAGCCTTCGCCGTAGGTCTCAATGGCGTTTTTGCTGCACATGGCGTACTGGTAGTCGGCAAACACCTGCTTCACCAGGGGGAAGGTGTATTCCATGTTGATGGTGAAGGTGTTGTCGTCCACGATCACTACTTCGCTGATCCAGTCCACACCGGCGGAGGTGTAGGGGGAGACCGCCATACGGTCGATGCTGAACTTGGCGTCTTCCGAGGTGAATTTGCTGCCGTCGTGGAAATAGATGTCGTCCCGCAGCGTAATGGTCCAGCTGAGGTTGTCATCGGCAACGGTGTAGTCTTCCACCATCCAGTTCACCTGGTCGTTGTCACGGTAGGCGCTCTGGGGGGTACGCCACAGGGTGTCGTAAATGTTGATGTTGACGGTCCACTCCCACATGGCGGCGCCATACTGGGGGTCCAGCTTGGCAACGATTTGGGGCAGGGCCACAACAATCTCATCCTTGACATTGATGTTGCCGGCGGCGGTGCCGTCGCCACCGGTGCTGGCATCGCCGCTGGTGCTGGTGCTGGCGTCGCCGCCGGTGGATGTGCCGCCACCGCTGCTGCTGGTGCCACCGCCGCAGCCGGTGAGCACAATGCCCAGCGCCATTACCAGGGCGATTGCCAATGCGAATACTTTCTTACTCATCTTCTCTCTCCTTTTGCTCCTAGCTTATTATGCTTCAGGCAGGCGCCTGTAACATCACTCTATAAGAATCAGGCATGGTACGCCTGTATCTGCCAACGTAAGGGGGGCACAGGGCCCGTGGGGTAGTTAAACAGCGGAAACCTGCCAACACCGGGCAAACGGTTTGTTTTTTTGGCGGTTGGGGCAGTGCCCCGGCCAGGCGCCTTGTGCAGGCAAACCGGCCGGTGCTGGCAGGTTCCGGTTACAATTTATGGGTCTTCAGTTGCTTGGGTACAGTTTGCAGGCTATTGCCTGTGTTTTGGGTTTGTGGGCAATCAGCTGGCCCACTCGGTGTCAAACATGTAGATAGGCAGCATCATTTGCTCGGGGTAAACCTGCAGGCCCTTGGTGGTGGTAACAAAGGTTTTGCGCTGCCAAAGCGGGCAGCAAATGGCCTGGTCGGTCACAATCTCCAGCAGCTCGGCGTAAAGCTCTTCGCGCTCGGCGGGGTCCACCGTTTGCATGCCCAGCTCGGTAATTTCGTTCACGCGGTCGATGTTGGTGTTCTCGCGGTTGTACATCAGGCCGGTGTGGTACATGAAGTAGTAGGTAAGCGGCGAGCGGTTGGCCCAGCTGCCGGTGTCGTTGTAAGAGGTAACAAAGTCGGCCGCGCCAACCTGCTGTACCCAGGCGGAGGGCTCCATGGACTCAACGTCGAGGTTGACATTGACCATGGCCAGCTGTGCCTGAGCGGCGGCAGCCAGGGGCAGGCAGGTGTTGGTGGAGGGCGTGATGTAGTTCACGGTCAGCGGGTTGCTCTCGTCATACCCGGCCTCGGCCAGCAACGATTTTGCCTTCTCCACGTCGTATTCATACTGGGTCAGGCGGCCCTCGTTCAGGGCTTTTTCATAGCCTTCCATGCGGAAGGAGGTTTTTACGATGGCGTGTTCGGTGTTGTTGATGCCCTCGTCCACAATCAGGTTGACCGCTTCTTTGTCAATGGCGTGGTTGATGGCGCGGCGCACGTTGATGTCGTCGAACGGGGCCACCTGGTTGTTGAAGGTGATGCCCTGGGCGTGGTCGCGCTCAAACTGCAGCACGTCGTAGTTCTCGGGGTCTTCCACAAAGCCCAGTGCGTCGGGTACCAAGTAGGCGAAGAACAGGATGTCCAGCTCGCCCGAACGCATGGCGATGCCGGCGGCGCTGGGGTCGGTGATGGCGCGGTAGGTCACAGATTTGATCTGGGGCACGTCCTCACTCCAGAAGTCTTCAAAATAATCCAGGGTGATGTTGTTGTCGGCGCCCCATTCGCCCAGCTTGTACGGGCCGGTGCCCACAATGGCTTCCTTGGCACCTTCGCCGTAGGTTTCAATGGCGGCCTTATTGCAGATGCCCCACTGGTAGTCGGCAAACACTTCACGCACCATGGGGAACGCGTAGGCCAGGTGGAAGATGAAGTTCAGGTCATCCACCACTTCGGTGCTCTCCAGCCACTCGGTGGCCGGGGCGGTGTAGGGGGAAACCTTGGCGCGGTCGGCGGTGAACTTCACGTCCTCGGCGGTAAGGGGGGTGCCGTCGTGGAACAGAATGCCCTCACGCAGCTTCACATCCCAGGTCAGGCCGTCATCGGAGACGGTGTAGTCTTCCACCATCCAGTTCTGCAGGTTATTATAATCGCCCTTGATATTGCGCCACAGGGTGTCATAAATGTTGGTGTTGATGGTCCATTCCCAGGTGGAAACGCCGTACTGCGGGTCCAGCTTGGTAACAACGGCGCCTACGTTTGCAATGATATGGTCTTTGGTAACGACATTGGAGCCGCCGGCGTCGCCGGTGCTGGCATCGCCGCCCGTGCTGGCGTCACCGCCGGTGCTGGTGCTGGCGTCGCCGCCAGGGGTGGATGTGCCGCCGCTGCTGCTGGTGCCGCCGCCGCAGCCGGTAAGCACGATACCCAGTGCCATAACCAGCACGATTGCCAATGCGAATACTCTTTTCTTCATCGATATTCTCCTTTTCCTTTTCCGATTTTTCGTGCAAGACCCATATTTTAACCGCTTATGGTGCGGGTAAGACAAAACAGCAGTGTGAATACCGTGGATTTGCTTTTTTAAAACGGTCTTGGGGAACAAACTGTTTTGTTCCCCAAGACAGGCAAAAGGTATCGGGTGTGCTTAGCCCAAAACAGCGCGGGCGGTAATGGCGTTGTCGTCATGCTCGCCCCAGTGCATGTCATACACGGCGCTGGGCATCATAACGGGGTCGGGGTAAACCTGCAGGCCCTTGGTGGAAATGATGAACGCGCGGGTT
>JAAYCI010000068.1 GCA_012729855.1 Oscillospiraceae bacterium | reverse complement strand
CCGCAAGAGGCGGCAGTATGCCGCCGAGGCGTGGGTGAGAGCTTCCCAACCACACCAAGTTTAGGGCGAGCACCCCCGCACAATGGCCGCGCACCAGAACCGCAAGACTGCGCCCCGCAGGGCGCGTTTCGAGGCCAACCGACGCCGAAGGCGGCGGCACTTGGGCCGAGATGCGGCGGGACGCCGCCGAGGCGTTGGTGGGCTGTGTGAGTGTTGCCGTTAGCTTTGTATGAATGGATGGCTCACGGGCCAGACCTTACTTTCTTATGACTAAGAAAGTAACAAAGAAGTCCCGGGGGTATTGCGAGACCCCCGGACCCCCTGTCGCTAAAGGAGTGCTCCGCCTACACTCGCGAAACAGTACTTGGCGACATTCGCGAGCGCTTAACGGCTCCGCGATACAAATAAAGGTCAAGGTCGAAGTCAAGGGCAGACCTGTAAGGCATTTCGGCCCATGGGATAGAGACGCAGAGTTTTGGACACTGAGAGGTAAGGTGCCGGATTGAAAATGTGGGACAGGGCGCGGGTTCAGCGGGCTATCAGCTGGCGGTATATGCGGCGCTTTGTGGTGTACATGGTGGTGTTCACCTTCCTGATGGCCGGGGGCGGCATGCTGGTGTTCCTGCTGCTCAGCCAGCAGATATGGTATGCGGAAGACCCGCTGTACCAGTTTTTCAACGCCATACGGGACAACCTGCTGCTGGTGGTGGCCGCCGTGTGGCTGGTGGGCATGGTGGCTATCCTGTTCTGGCTGTGGCGGCGGGTGGCCAAAAGCTTTTTGCTGCTGACCGATGCCATAGAGCGGATAAGCCGCGACGACGAGACGCCCATTGAGCTGCCCGATGACCTGCGCGAGGTGCAGGGCCTTTTGCAGCAGGTGCAGGCCGAGACCATACGCAGCCGCCGCGCCGCTGAAGACGCCGAGCAGCGCAAGAACGATTTGGTGGTGTACCTGGCGCACGACTTGAAAACCCCGCTCACCTCGGTGCTGGGCTACCTGACGCTGCTGCGCGACGAGCAGGCGATATCGCCCGAGCTGCGCCAGAAGTACCTGGACATTGCCACCGGCAAGGCCCAGCGGCTGGAGGATTTGATCAACGAATTCTTCGAGATCACCCGTTTCAGCCTGAAGGGCCTGGTGCTGGAGCCGGTGCGGTTCAACTTCTCCCGCATGCTGGAGCAGGTGACCGACGAGTTCCGGCCATTGTTTGTGCCCAAAAACCTGCGCTGTGTCATGAACATTGAGCCGGACATTTACATGCTGGCCGACGCCGGCAAGCTGGAGCGGGTGGTGGACAACCTGCTGCGCAACGCCGTGAGCTACAGCCACGTGGGCAGCGAGATATTTGTGGGCGCGGCCCAGCAGGCCGGCATGGTAAGCGTGCTGGTGCGCAACCAGGGCGACCCCATTCCCCAGCACAAGCTGGACCATATCTTTGAGCAGTTCTACCGGGTGGATGCCGCGCGCTCGGGCAACGAGGGCGGCGCCGGGCTGGGGCTGGCCATTGCCAAGGAGATTGTGGAGCGGCACGGCGGCGGCATTGAGGTGCGCAGCACGGGCGAGACGATAGAGTTTGAGCTGGCGCTGCCGGTGGGCGAGGCGGTGCAGGCGGTGGGGCTTACCAGCAGCTTTTCGCTGTTGCAGCCTTTTGCCACGCAAGGTTTTGCCGCCCAGAAAACCGGCGGCATGCCGGTGTCGATTTTGCCGCAGAGCCCGGCGGGGCCGCCCGTACAGCAGCCCCGACAAGCGCTGGCATCCAGCCCGCTGCAAGACACGGCGGAGCTACCGGATGCGAAGCGACCGCCCGGCTCCGCCGTGTAATATTGATACGAATGCCATAAAACCACAACAGGAGAAGGAGAGACTGAACATGAGTAAACAGCAGGCGATTCAAACAGACAAGGCCCCGGCGGCCATCGGGCCCTATTCGCAGGGCATCACACTGGGGGAGATGGTGTTCACCTCGGGGCAGATCCCGCTGGACCCCGCCACCGGCGCCGTTCCCGAGGGCGTGGCGGCCCAGGCGGAGCTGGCCATGCAGAACCTGGGCGCGGTGCTGGCCGCCGCCGGCAGCGGGTTTGGCCAGGTGGTAAAAACCACCTGTTTTCTGGCCAGCATGGATGATTTTGCCACCTTCAACGAGGTGTATGCCCGCTTCTTTACAGGCGACCCCAAGCCCGCCCGCAGCTGTGTGGCCGTGAAAGACCTGCCCAAGGGCGTGCTGGTGGAAGTGGAGGCCATTGCCTACAAATAATCAATGGCGGGATAACGGCGATGGATGCAGATATTTACAGCTTTGATGCCATCATTCACAAGGTGCCGGACATTGACGGCGCCTATGTGGAGATTCCATTTGATGTGAAGGCCACGTTTGGCAAGGGGCGCGTGCCGGTGCACGCCAGCTTTGACGGGGAGCCCTACGACGGCAGCCTGGTGCGCATGGGCACGCCGGGGCATATTTTGGGCATCCGCAAGGAGATACGCGCCAAGATAGGCAAGCAGCCCGGCGATGTGGTGCATGTGGTACTGCGCCAGCGCGAGGGCTGAAAAACCATGGCGCATACAAAAATCCCGGGCAGCCCAACGGCTGTTCCGGGATGGCTTTATGTCGCCTATTTATTCACTCTGGTTGGAGAGGGCGTTCAGCAGCTTGGCCAGGGTGGGTAAAATCATGGCCTGTTCTTCCTCGGTAAGGATGGCCAGCACCTCGTGGTGGGCGGCGCTTACCTGCGTTAAAAGTGGCTCGCGCAGTGCCCGCCCGCGCGGGGTAAGGGTGATATGCAGGGCGCGGCGGTCCTCCGGGTTGGGCACCCGTTTCACCAGGTCCTTGCTCTCCATGCGGTCCAGCAGGCCGGTGATGTTGGAGGCGTCGGAGTGCAGGCACTGGGCTATCTGCGAGGGGAGCAGGCAGTCCTTATCCCACAGGCAGGCCAACACGGCATACTGTACAGGGGTCACATCGCAAACGCTCAGTTTTTCCGCAAAATAGCGATGAACCGCTTTTTGCGTATAAGTAAACAGGTAGTTTACACAGTCGTTCAAGGGAATGAATTCAGTTTCCATATATGCAATACCGCCTTATTGAAGGGCCGCGCCCGGGGGGCATAATGCGGCGGGCCCGCAAAAGTAATTGAGATGTCAAGCAATATAACCGTTATACAGCAATAGACGGGGGATGTCAAGAAAGGGGCCAAGCGGCCAGCCAGAAAAAGGGGGAGCTGTACAGGTTGCACAAAAAAAGAACAGAAAATTGTCCCATCCTTTTTGGGTAAATGTGAAAAATCCATTGACAAACTGTTCAGCATTAAATAAAATATAGCTGAACAACGAAACGCTTAACACTTCGTGCAAAAAAGACGGTGCATGGCACCGAAAACACCAACAAAACAGGTATCTCTTGTCAGTTGAGATCCTCCTCCCCTTTCCGACTGTGTGAACATGGTGTGGAGCGGCGTATCATCCTGGATGATACGCCGTTTCGCATTGTAGTGATAAAAATATACAGTGCCGGCAGTGTTTATATGGCCGGATAGAAATCATTTCAGGCCCCTGGTACCAGCCAGGGGCCTGTTTTGCCGCACTTGGTAATTTTTGCTAAATGCCATAGGCCGCGCGGTAGCCCGAGCGGGTGGCCATGCCGATATTCTTGACCTCGGCGGCATCGCCAATGGTTTGCACCACGGGGGCCGCGCCGGCAAAGCTGTCTATCAGGGCGGCGTCGGGCTTGTAGCCCACGGCCAGCACCACGGCGTCCACCGGGCGGGCCTCCTCGGCGCCGGTGGCCAGGTTTTTCAGCACCACAGCGTCGGGCTTTATGCCCACCAGCTGGTGTTGGGTGAGGTATTCGGTGGTTTTGGCCAGGCGGCTGCGTACGTCCACCACGTTCTGGAAATAGGCGCCGGGGGCAATGCCCTCCTGCATTTCCACAATGAGGGTAGCGTTGCCGTTTTGCTGCAGGGTCTCGGCGGTTTCCAGCCCGGTGAGGCCGGAACCCACCACCGCCACCGTTTTGCCGGCCGGCTTGAACGCGCCGCTGAGCACCTGCTCCACCGAGTAAACGTTGGGGCCGCCCACGCCGGGAATGCTGGGCACAATGGGCTGGGAGCCGCAGGCCACCAGCACGGCGTCGGCGCCCAGGGCTTTCACCGCGTCGGCGCCGGCAGCCTGGCCGGTGCGCAGGTCGATACCCAGGTCTTTTATCTTCTTATTATAGTAGTCCAGCAGCCAGGCCATTTGCTCTTTTTTGGGCGGGTTTTTGCCAATGACCACCTGGCCGCCCACCTCGGCCGCCCGCTCGAACAGGGTGGGTTCGTGCCCGGCTTCCTTCAGGGTAACGGCAGCGGCCAGGCCCGCCGGCCCGGCGCCCACCACGGCTACCTTTTTGGGGGTGGCGGCCTTGGGCTTTTCGGGGTATTCGGTCTCAAAGCCGGTGCGGGGGTTCATGGCGCACACCACGTGGCTGCCGCTGTTCAGCTGCTCGAAGCAGAACAGGCAGGAGATGCACTTGCGGATGCTGTCGTCCTGCTCGTCCAGCGCCTTTTGGGCGAAGTTTTCGTCGGCCAGCACCGGGCGGGCAAAGCCGGCAAAGTCGATGATGCCCTGCTGCAGGAAAGCTTCGGCCACGGCCGGCTGGCGGAACTTGGCCACCGCAATGACGGGCACCTTGACCGCCTGTTTTACAGCTTGGATAAAGTCTTTGCGCCAGCCCTCGGCAAAAGAGATGGGCTCGATGGCGAAGTTCATGGTCTCGTAGGTGCCGCAGGACACGTTGAGGGCTTCCACGCCCTCGGCCTCCACCGCCTTGGCAATGCGCACGCCCTCCTCCAGGTCGATGTAGGGCATGGGCACGCCCACGGCGGCCAGGTATTCGTCCACCGACAGGCGCACGGTAACCGGCAGCTTGTTTTGGGTTTTGGCGCGCACGTCCCGCATGATCTCAATGAGGAAGCGCATGCGGTTTTCAAAGCTGCCGCCGTATTCGTCGGTGCGTTTGTTGGAGAAGGGGCTTAAAAACTGGTTGATAAGATAGCCGTGCGCGCCGTGGATCTCCACGCCGTCGGCGCCGGCCTGCATGGCGCGGCAGGCGGCGTCGCCAAACTGGGCCACCACAGTGCGCACTTCCTCGGTGGTAAGCGCACGGGTGGGCTGCTGCATTACGGCGCTGGGAATGGCGCTGGGGGCCACCACGTCGGGCCCGCCGGTAAGCTTGGCCAGGCTTTGCCGCCCGGGGTGCTGCAGCTGAACAAAAAGCTTGGTGCCGTGCTTTTGCACCGCCTGCACCAGCTTTTTAAAATTGGGGATGTACTTGTCGTCGGCCAGAGACAGCTGGGTGAAGCCGCCCGCGCCGTCGGTGTCGTTCACCCGCACAATGCCGGTGAAGATAAGCCCCATGCCGCCCTTGGCGCGGGCTTCGTAGTAGGCGATGGCGGGCGCACCCACCATGCAGTCGGGCCCGGCCAGCATGTCGCCCATCGCGGTCATCGCCATCCGGTTCTTGATCTCCAAATTGCCGATTTTACCTGTCTGCGCCAGCATTCTTGCCATGTGTCAACGCACCTACTTTCTGTTTCTTAAGGGGAACTTGTTTCTGGTTATGCGCTTTACGCAGGCACGCCTGTTCTGTAAGCGCTTAACGATTGCCTTTATCATACCATGCGGCCGGTACGAATACAATAAAAAAACGGGCTGACGCCGGGATAAGCCGGTTTTTTCAGCAGGGGCTAACCCAATCTTCATCAGTCCATCAAGTTGAGGCTTTAAAATATAAGCAGGTTGGCTGCCCCTTGCACCGGGAAGGCCGCCAGAGATTTCTCAGGAGGCGAAAAATTATCAAACGTTTTTTCAAGAAACCCAAGCGTTGGGCACTGCTGTATGCGCTGTTGTTGTGCGCGGCCTTTGCGTTTGTATTGCTGGATACCTTTGTGATCCCCAAGCCCTACGCACTTACCGGCACGGCGGGCGGGGAAAGCGTTGTGGGCAGCGGGGCGGACGCCGGGCAGGCGGATGCTGCGGCACCGGAGGCTGCGGATGCGCCCAGTGGGGATGGGAAAGATGACGATTTACCGGAGAACACACAGGCCCCGGTGGCGGGAGAAGCCACCCAAACACCCACCAGCTACCAGGATGAGAACATCAGCATCACCGTGGAGATGGTGGTGGCGCACGACACGGTGCTCTATGTGGCCGACATTCAGCTGAGTGACGCCACACTGCTGAAAACCGCGCTGGCCAATGGCGTTTATGGGCGCAACGTGAAGCAGACCACCTCGGCTATGGCCGAGGACAATGGCGCCATCTTTGCCATCAACGGCGATTACTACGGCTTCCGCGACACCGGCTACGTGCTGCGCAACGGCGTTTTGTACCGCGACACCCCCGGCAGCGGCGACGCGCTGGTTATTGACACGGCGGGCAACCTGTCTGTTGTCAGCCAGCAGGTATTTTCAGCGGAGGCACTGGCCGAGAGCGGCGCCTGGCAGGTATTGTCCTTCGGGCCGGCACTGGTGCAGGACGGCGCCATTGTGGTGGGCGAAAACGAGGAAATCTCGGGCAAGAGCAAAAACAGCAACCCGCGCACGGCCATTGGGCAAATTGACGCGCTGCACTATATTGTGATTGTGTCCGACGGCCGTACCGATGAAAGCGCCGGGCTGTCGCTGTACCAGCTGGCCGAAGCATTTGCCCGGCGCGGCGCGGCGGTGGCCTACAACCTGGACGGCGGCGGGTCGTCTACCATGGTGCTGAACGGCGCGGTGATCAACACCACCACCAATGGCCGCAGCGACAGTGAACGGGAGGTGAGCGACATTGTATACATCGGCTACTGAGCGCCCCCATGGGCCGGGCGCCCACGGGCCCCGGCGGCTGCCGCCCGGCGGCAGCTGGCGGCAGCACCGCTGCACCCTGCTCAAAACGGCGGGCGTGTGGCTGGCGGTGGCGGCGTTTGCCTTTGCGCTGGACAAGGTGTACGCCCTGTTTGCCCACGGCATGGCCTCGCCCCACATGACATGGCTGTTTTTGTACCCGCTGCTGGGTGGCTGTGTGATATTTGCTTTGCTGGCGCTTTTGGCGCCACGGGCGGTGGCCCGCCGGTTTTGGCCGGCAGCCCGCGCGCTATACGGCTGTGGGCTGGGCACCCTGATGGCCGGCAGCCTGCTGCAGGGCATTTTTGAGATAGCCGGTACGGCCTCGCCCTATACCACGGTGTTTTTTGTGGTGGGCGCCCTGCTGGCTGTGGGCGGTGTGGTGGCCGCCTGCCTGCCCCGCAAAAGGGCGGCGCCCCTGCCGCCGGGCGCCCGCCAGGGCTGACTTGCCTGCGATATTTTTTATCCCGGAGTCGCACTTGCAGCTCCGGGATTTTTGACGAACGGTTGATAAAAAGCGATAATATGTATAAAATGAAGAAAAGAGATAGAACGGATACCACTGGTTGGAGAAGTAAGTCTTGTCTTTTGGCGACAGAACGGCTATAATTACCCCGGCTATTTTTAAAGTCAGAGACAAACATGCAGTGGAGGACAAACATACTATGAGTGGGTACAAAAATCTAAAGCTAAAAAGCAAACTGATGATCTCGTTCCTGATACTGGCGGTGCTGTCGCTCATCATTGGTTTTGTGGGCATTTTAGGCACGGGGCTTATCAGCCAGGAAGACCAGGAGATGTACACCGAAAACACCGCGCCTATGGGGGACCTGGCCTCGATGTACGACACCCTGGCCTCCCAGCGCATCTGCGCGGCCAATATGGTGATTTTCAATACGGAGGACCCGGCGTTTGCCCAAGACGAAACCGCCGCCCTTACCGAGAAAGAGCAGCTGTTTGAAACAGCTTTTACCGACTATGCCCAAACCATTACCACCCCCGAGGAGCAGGCGCTGTACGACGCGATGAGCCGCCTGTATTATGGCGACTTTGCCACCCTGAAGGCCAATTTGCGCGCGGCGGTGGCGTCGGGCGATACGGGCGCCATGGCCACCGCGATGAAAGCGATAGACGACATGGGCGCCGAGATATCCGGCTATATGGACGAAGCCTTTGCGATGAACGTGAGCGCCGCCGCCGACAAGGTGGCCGCCAACCAGCAGCTGGTCACCACCGTTTTCATTGTGCTGGTGGTGGTGGTTGCCATTGGCATACTGGTGGCCATTTACTTTGCCTTCTTCCTGTCCAACCTTATTGCCAAGCCCATGGGCCGCATTATGCAGGCCACCCAGCAGGCGGGTGAAACAGGGAACCTGCATTTCTCCGACGAGATGGTGGCGCAGATTAAAGCCGATGCCGCTTTTAAAGACGAGACCGGCCAGACAGCCCTGGCTTTTGCCACCATGATGGATGGGATTATTGAAAAAGCCGAGGCCCTGGAGCGGGTGGCCCAGGGCGATTTGACCGTGACTGTGCAGAAGGCCAGCGGCGAAGACACGCTGGGCAACGCCCTGGAGCAGATGGTGGGCAACCTGAACGGGATGTTTGGGGAGATCAATACCACCACCGAACAGGTGTCCAGCGGCTCGGGCCAGATTGCCGTGGGCGCCCAGAACCTGGCGCAGGCCACCACCGAGCAATCGGCCACGGTGGAAGAGCTGATGGCCTCGGTGGGGCAGGTGGCCGAGCAGACCCGCGAGAACGCCGCCCGTGCCGAGCAGGCCGCCGGGCTTGCCAACAGCATTAAGAGCAGCGCGCAGCAGGGCGCCGAGCAGATGGGCCGCATGACCCAGGCGGTGGAGGATATCAACGCCGCCAGCCAGTCCATCAGCGCGGTCATCAAGGTTATCGACGACATCGCTTTCCAGACCAACATACTGGCGCTGAACGCCGCGGTGGAGGCCGCCCGCGCGGGCGAGCACGGCAAGGGCTTTGCCGTGGTGGCCGACGAAGTGCGCAACCTGGCCGGCAAAAGCGCCGAGGCCGCCAAAGACACCAGCAGCCTGATTGCCAATACCGTGGAAAAGGCCGAGCTGGGCGCGCAGATTGCGCAGGAGACAAGCCAGTCGCTGGACACTATTGTGGAGGGCATTAACGAGAGTACCACCCTGGTGGGCGAGATTGCCGCCGCCAGCGAGCAGCAGAACATCGCCTTTGAGGAGATAAACAAGGGCATTGAGCAGGTGAGCCAGGTGGTGCAGACCAACAGCGCCACCGCGGAGGAGAGCGCCGCTGCCGCCGAGGAGATGAACAGCCAGGCCGACACCCTGCAGGGCATGGTGGCCCGCTTCAAGCTGAAGCAGAACGCCGCGCTGCCGGCAGCCGACCGGAAGCATTTGGGCGCGGCCCCTCAGGCCAGTACTGCGCCGGTGTCTTACGGTTCCGACTCCGGCTATATCTTCTGATCTGGCCGATAGTGATATAAACAACAACCCCGGGTTTTTGAAGTGCACCCCAAAAGTTAGACAGTATGATAAACTGTTTAGGTCGTGTTGACGCAGACGAACAATTATGATACAAAAAGAGCATGAAAATGCTAAAAAGGCACTACAAACAAATTGAACATATG